>NZ_JBFLAB010000038.1:0-41951 GCF_040742695.1 Microbulbifer discodermiae
TGAAGGCCGAGCTGCAGCGATTTATTCGTGTTCACAACCGCGATCTTGCCAAACCATTTAAATGGACAAAGAGCGCCGACACGGTACTGGCTTCAGTGCAGCGAGCCAAAAACGTGTTACCTAATTAACCGCATGGCCCACTAGGTGCCAGTGAAAGGGGCAGCTAGTTTCTAAAACCCGGCTATGGGGCTTATCAAGCCGGCAATCCAATGGATGAGGGATCATCCACTGGATTCGCCCTTGAAAGCTTGCACCAGCATCCGCCCGGCGGTGACACACCTATGTATCGCATTAACCCGGCAATTTATCCAGTTTCCGGGTTAATAAAATGCGCTTAAGGGACAGTTATTAAACCGGGGGCCGGGGTGTCGAACTCCTTGGGTTTGTCCCTTGGTAAAACGAAGTGGTTAGCCCCTGGATTTATTGTCGGGTTTACGGACATGCTCGCAACTCCCGGTCGAGAAAAACCGGACAAGGCTTTTCAGGCGAACTGGTAGCTCCAGTCGTCCCTTCATTGTTGCTTCAATGGGGCTCTTAGACCACCACGCTATCGTAGTCACTCAACCGGCCAGTTATTCCTCTGCTATTTGATACTGCCAACCCTGATTGCAACTTAGTGACAGTAGTGTCGGTTATAGCATCTTACCAATAAAACCCTATTGGCAATTAAGGTATTCAGGCGGGAGGGCGCCTGCAGCTGTTCTTCTTTGTGAATTTAAAACAACTAAAATCCCTATCTTTACTATGAGTTCGGTCAAATAATCAATGACAGGCGATGACAAGCAATTACAGGAGATTACACTGCCTAAACCAACCGGTTTAATTATTTCTTGTAAGTATTTTTTGAAAATAAAAATAGCTATAATGCACCGCGCATAAAGAAGCACAATATTCAGTCCTAAAATAGCCCGCTAATATTTTAATAGTGAGGCAGGTCGGGATGTTTAGGTAAAAGATTTACAAATAGCTGTAAGGGGGTATGGTGAATAGGTTTTCAATGTATTTCGGCAGGAAATCCCTAAACCTGGCGATTTCTTTTTGTATCTTAATATTGGCAGTGGGTTGTGAGGATAACCGCCGACAAAATACAGTAAATACACAAAGCGTGGGCGAGGATTCGCCGGAGGCTGAATTGCGCGAATTAGTCTCAGCCAAAGGCTTAAGCGGTGATCCGGCAGAGGGGCGTGTTCTTCCCACTATAGATGATCCTGTCGCCCAACTGGGAATGAAGCTGTTTTTTTCCAAGGCGCTGGGGGGTGATATGAATGTGGCCTGTGTAAGCTGCCATCACCCGGTGCTTGGTGGTGGTGATGATTTATCCTTACCCATTGGAGTGGATGCTGAGATTGTAGATCTTCTGGGCCCAGGCCGATTTCACAGCATGGCCGGAGAGCATTTTGACGGTGGCCCAACAGTACCCAGAAACGCACCCTCCACCTTTAATATCGGTTTGTGGGACCAGGTGTTGTTTCACGATGGACGGCTTGAAAGCCTGGGCAAAACGGCAGGTGTCAATGGCGATGACAATAGGGGTATCCGCACACCGGATGTGAGTTTTGGTGAAGCTGATCCAGAGGCGGGTGATAATCTCGCTGTCGCGCAGGCGCGATTCCCGGTGACTTCGCCGGAAGAAATGAAGGACTTTGGCGCTATGGCCGGTACTACCAATGCCGAAGTGCGCGCATTTTTGGCGCAGCGTATTGGTGGTTATGGCACACCGCCTGGTGGGACATTATCGCCAAACGAATGGCTGCTTGAATTTCAGGCGGCTTTCAACGATGTTGATAGCACCCCAGAGGAACTGGTCACATTCGAAAATATCACCAAAGCAATTGCCGCTTACGAGCGATCCCAGGTGTTTGTTGAGACACCCTGGAAAGCCTATGTTCAGGGGGATAGTAGCGCGATTAGCGATAGTGCAAAGCGGGGCGCGTTGGTTTTCTTTCGCAGTATCGGCGAGGGTGGGGCGGATTGCGCTTCCTGTCACTCGGGCGACTTCTTTACCGATGAACAGTTTCATGTTGTGGCTATGCCGCAGATAGGTCGTGGTAAAGGTGATGGAACCTATGGCGATGATGACTTTGGCCGGTTTAGGGAGACTGGTGATGAGAAAGACAAGTATGCCTTCCGGACGCCTACTCTGCTCAATACCACAGTGACTGGTCCCTGGGGACATGCCGGAGGATACACCAGTTTAGCAGCCGCGGTGCGTCACCACCTAAACCCCAGGCCGCACTGGATGCCTATGATTGGGCACAGCTGGATCCAAATATTCAGGCAAGTAATATGCTTGAAAACACGCAATTGGCAATCGAAAAACTCCAGGCAAATCGCGCCGCTGGCATAGCCAGTTTGCAAAATGTGAACCTGGATAATCAGCAGTTTACCGATTTGATGGCATTTTTAGAGACACTTACGGACCCTTGTGTTGAAGACCGCGCGTGTATTGGCCAGTGGATTCCAAATGCGGGTGATACCAACCCGGATGCCTTGCGCGTTAATGCTATCGATTACAATGGCAATTTCTTATAAAATCTAAATGTTATGGTGAAAAATTAACCGGCTGTTTTGTATTTTCAGGCACCTGTTATTTTTCTGGACTAATGTAACCTTCCATACACATAAGGTAAGTACGGCTGATATTCCAGTGTGAAATCAGCCGTTTGTTTTCTGTGGCAGGTGGGGATATATCGGCGCTAACAACAAGATTTTTTAAAGCCCGGGAAAATGCGGCGCCGATGGCTGCCTTTTTCGAGGAGCCCGCCTGCGGCCTGTTGGGCTGGATTCTCCGATCGCATCAGAGAGAAATGCCGAACCGTATACGCCTTTATCCTGCCCGATAGAATGGTAAATTCAGGCGATAACCACAAAAGCCTTTAGGGTTATTAATTTCCGCCGGGTTCATTTTCATTCACAATGGTTTGGCGTAGTGCTCGTTGCATACCGAATCCAAGCGGGCCTACCTGTAGTGTAAGTCGGCCACCACGACCAAACATAAGGTTAGGGTGAAAAATATCGTCACGAAGCAGCAGAATACTGAATGCGCCCTCCTGGGCTATCAGAAGGGGGCCCGCCCGGCTTGCCAGGGTGAGAGCGACGCGGCTCAACAGACTGGTTTCGCCCACCTGGGCACCGATAATCACTGGAATCCCCAATTCTCTGGCGCGGTCAAGGATTTCAATGGACCTTAGCAGGCCACCCAGTTTCGATACCCGCAGATTCAGCAGCCAGGGCTGCGGAGTAAAAGGTTTCAGTTTTTCCAGGCATCCCAGGGTCAGGAAACTTTCGTCAAGGATAATTTTGCATCCCACAGCCGCTGCTATCTCCGCCATTGCCTCGTAGTCGCCCGCCTGCACAGGCTCTTCCACTGCGTAGAGCGGTGACCCCAGTCTTTTTAGATAGTCGATGGCGGTGGCACTGTTGTGCCAGAGGTTATTGCCGTCCAGCCGCAGGCGATATTTAACTGCTTTTCGGCGGAGGGCGGCTATTTTGACATTGTCGGACCCGAAATCCCCGCTGAGTTTGAGCTTAAAGTCCCGGATACCCAGTGACAGGTAGCCGTTGAGCATGGATTCGAATGCTGGTGGTGAAGAATTATCCAGCACTGCGCTATAGCGAAATTCCCGCCCGGTTATCGAGGGCAGCTCCAGGCATTGTTCCACGGACTTGCCGGCGGCGCGGGAAAATGCATCTAACAGTGCCAGTTCCAGTGCGCACCAGGCTGCGGGGTTTTTGTCTATAAATGTGCGGTTACACTGCACCCAGTGTCGCAGACTTTTCATATCGCTTACTTGTGCAACAACTTCTGCCATTGCGTACTGACAAAAGACCATCGCCGTCTGTAAGTTTTCTCCAGTAACATAGCTTCGCGGGCAGGATTCCCCAAACCCTATCTGACCTTTTTCCAGCTCTATGCGCACCAGCAGGGTCTCAGTGTGATCCCGGGTGGCGGATGCGTGGGAAAAGCTCCGCCGGAAGGGAGTTTGCAGTAGTTCCGGTGTAATACTGCGAATAGGATAGCTACAGTGCATTGCCTCTTAATCTCGCTTTTACTCACCCGCAGCCAGCAGGTAGTGGTCGCCAAAGTTGAATCGGTTTTCTCTCATATATTGCAGGCACAGGTATTTCAGCTGACTCTCTCGCTGACCGGCATCCAGAAGCGCACGCCGATAGTGTTTCCAGGTGCCGGGAGACAGAAATTGGACATGGACAGAGCCCAGGCGACCACTGGCCCGCTTGCATCGGTATTCAATATTGTGCGAGCTCAGGGCCTCATCCAGGTAATTTGCCAGCCTGGGCTCCGGGTCATCCCATGCCCGAATCGGGTCTCCTACCTCCAATACGAGTCGGTAATGGCTGCGTTCCTCATCGGCCAACATCAGGAAAAAGCGGGCGGATAGATCAAATGCCCGCTCGCAATCCGCTACCGCCTGCAAAACCTGCTGTTCGGATAGCTTCTCCCCGGTGATGTTGGTTACGCCCCGGCCTTTTTGTATAAAGCTCAGGCTGGGGGTTTGGTCAAATCTGCCATCTACCTGGACGATATCATTCATAAAGTAGCGGTAGAGCCCATTAAAATTAGTCACTATGACATAATATTGTTGCTCCTCCTGCAGTTGATGCAACAGCAGGTACTTTTCCTTCCCCTCACTACTGTTGGCTTCCCAGTCCGATCGTTCCACGAATTCGAAAAAATTCTGCTGCAGGCAGGGGAGCTGTTGGTAGCAACGATCTTTATTTTGTCCAGTACCAGCGGTTGCGGTAACGGTGCCACGTAATTCGGTGGCGATATAGCCCAGGTCCATCAGGTGCGTGTCGGGACTCATGGTCTGCCGGAGGTTTTTGATGGGAATGCCACAACTGCCACCGGTCCAGGTGACGACCAGCTTAAGCCCGGGCCAAATGTCGTTAAATCCGAGTTTGGGCCTGGTACTGAACAGTGTTTGCAGTTCCGCGATACGGCTCTCCCTGGCCAGTCCCTTTTTTTGTATCGCCTTCTCTATGTATGCGGGCAGCAACCCGGTTCTGGTTTTTCCCCGCACTGCATCGAGTAATTCCCAACGCTGTTCATTGAGTATTTCCAACAGCATTAGTAGTGTCGATGGATTGGCGGTGCCCAGGCAGGAGATGTGTTTTTCACAAAGACTGATTTTCAGTATTTCCCTGTAGCGGATCTGGTGGTCTTCGATATCGAATAGCTCCCGGGGGAGCACATATTTTTTTTGCGCCAACCGGGACATGCTCTGAGCCACCAGGCCGGAGGTTGATCCATAGGCGGCGCCTCCGGGCAGATAGCCCTCGACGGATGGGCTGGTGATTGTCAATAGTTTTCCCCGGTAGGCCTCAGGACAAGCCTGGTAGATACAGTATCCGGCGAGGTCCTGGCTCGCTTTCAGCATGGCCAGTGCTGTGTTGCCAACGGGAATGAATTTGGCTGCGCCGGTGGTGCCACTGGTCTTGGCGTAGATAATGGGGCGGTCGGCGGTGACGCAGGGAGTGCCGGCCTCCCTTTGCCGGCGGATATAGGGTTCCAGGGTGTCATAGGTCTGCAGCGGCAACTGACGCTTGAAGTCGGCGTAACTGCGGATTTGCGCGAAATCAAATTCCCGTCCAATCTGGGTGTTGCGGTTGTGTTGCAGAATCCTGTTCAACAGCTTCCACTGGGCGACTTCCGGTTGCTTTAGGTCGGCGAGAAACGGAGCCCAGAGCCGTTTTCCGGTCAGCCACATCCTAAGCTTGAGTCCGGTGTTCAAAAGTAGATTGCCGCATGGCGTTATTACCCGGTGGCAAAGCCACGCCCGGACAATACCGGTATCAAAGCGGTAAGGATTTGTGTGGCTGCGGATTCCAACGGCATGAGGCGTTCTATGTTCCCTATTTGTGGGTAAATAGCGGGTTCCAAAGACGCTGTCCCAGATAATGAGGTTGTTGCCGAAATTGACTTGCGCAGCTTGCGGGTCCACATGATGGTGCCAACGGTGTAACTCGCCACCACTGATCAAGTGGTTTAATGGACCGAGGCGGATATCGAGATTGCCGTGCTGGAAAAATCCGTTGGTGGCATAGAACAGGAAATAGGCTGCCAGTACCTGAGGTTCCACCGCCAATAGCGCGAAAGGTGCCGTATCCAGTAGATATTGCATGGATTTCTCCAAGGGGTGGAAGCGGGCAACACTCAGGGCATAGAGCTTTTCAGTTTCGTGGTGTACGGCATGAAAACGCCATAGCAGGGGAATCTTGTGGCAGGCCACATGCAGCCAGTAACGGAGGAGATCCGCTATAGCCACCATAAGCAGAAGCTGGACCCAGACAGGGCTGCCGTGTGGCCACAAAAAGCTGGGGACTGCTGCAGATGCTCCAACCCATGTGGCCAATGCAATTGAGAGTGCCAGAGCCAGGCCGCGTGGCAGCATTACTTGCACCACCAGCATAAACACAGCGTCAATCTTTAAGTCACTGACGCTGGGCTGCCAGTCGCCCCGAAGGGGAATGACTCTCTCCAGCAGCAGAACACACAACAGTGCACCTACAGCGGCGCCTGTGGATGCCGCAGTGGCGGACAGTCCCGCGGCCGCAAGACCTGAAAATCCCGCGAAACCCAGTAACATCACGACTGGGTATGCTGAAGCTGCCAATAGTTGCTTGCGGGATATCATCATTGAGATCCTCTCAAATGAAACCGAGCTACTAGTCCCAGATAAGCAGCCAATACCATATGGAAGAAGCTCGGCAATGCCAGTTGGAACCAGCGGATATGGGAAAGGTTGAAAAGGGCAGTCAAAAACCGCAGACACATCACGCTGAAATAGGTAAGCGCGCGATACATCAGAACCCTGCCCAATACCGGACTGGGCCGAATACCGGGTAGAGATCGGCAGAGGTGCACCATGCCCCAGAGCAGTAAGCACTGGAGGACGAACAGCTGCGGGTAGGGAATCAGGCCACTGGACCAGGCGTCGAATTCTGGCAGTGGCGCTGCTGGCCAAAGCAGTTCCAGGTACTGAGCTGCAACCCGCAGGCCAAACAGCAGCACAGCCAACCCCAACCAGGGCCTTAATCTTACGGCCACCGACTGGTACCTTCGATGTGCTTCCATATGCCAGCTCCCTTTTTGTGCGGTTTTCACCACCCTAGAAAGCAGAATCTCGAAAAACAATACTTAAAACCATTGGTATTGAATGTTGCGACTATTTGTGCTGTATTGCGATACTCCCGGCGGCTGTTCCCGGGACAATCCATGTACTGGCGAGACGCGCCCGGCGCGGGAGTGTGATTGAAATGAAGGAAAGCCAATCACTGGTGAGAACCCTAAAGCAGTGTCTTAAGGCGCATGGCCTCACCTACAGGGATATCGCCCAACAGCTGGCGCTAAGCGAGTCCAGCATCAAGCGGACCTTTGCGGAAGAGACTTTCTCCATGCGTCGGCTTGAGCAGATATGCGGCCTGTTGGATATGTCGATTTACGATCTGGCCAAGCTCAATCGATCTGCCGAAGACGAGGTGAAGAATGTGCTTACCCATGACCAGGAGCAGGCGCTGGCACACGACGAGCGACTCTTTATCGGCTTTCACCTCGCCATCAACGGCTGGACCCTGGAAGAGATACTCGAGTTCTACGATTGGAGTGAGTCCGAGGCGATAGGAATGCTTGTGCGCCTGGACAGGCTGGGGCTGATAGAACTGCTGCCGGAAAATCGCATCAAGTTGAGCACCAGCAATGTGATTCACTGGAGAAAGAATGGACCGGTGCGTCGCCGATACGAACCCCAAGTGCGGGATGAATTTCTCCGCGCATCTTTTGCAGAAAAAGATGCAATGATGATTTTCGAGACAGTTGAGCTTTCAGTTGCCTCGACTACGTTGATTTCCCGCAAGATGGAGCAGCTGGTCCGGGAAATCAACGAACTCGCAGATCTGGACAGCACATTACCTATAAGCCGCAAGGAGAGCTGGGGCATGGTACTGGCGATGAGGCCATGGGTGTTTTCACTGGCGAAAAAGTTTCAGCTATAAACCCGGGTGTCCGAAGCTGGTCGCTTCCCTTATGTAGCTAGTGCTGACTTAAATGGCTTTGTAGCTATTTGTCGATTTTAAGTGCTCTCATCAGCCTAAGGCTACCGGCATCATCTTACTCTCTGCACATCAAAAACCTGCATACACAATTGAGCCGGCTGGTTCGCGAAAGTGTCGATTCTTCCAGGCACCCTGGCCTAAGGAACCAGAATTTCTCCGGTGTGAAACTTTTGTGAAAAATTTCCTAAAAAGCTTTGCGTATTTTTCTACATTGCACGTCCTAGACAGATATCGGATCCAGCCGATCCGGTGTCTGGTACGGAGTCGGTGCCGCCCATGTGATGGGTTGCCTGTCTGAATCCCGGTTTTCTGTAGTGTTTGTAAGAGAAAGACCTGTGAGAAAAGTAATTCCCGCTATTGCTGTCCTGGCGATCGGAGGCTATTTAGCCTGGACAAAATTTAAGCCTGATCTTCAGCCGGTTACCGCGGCAGATGAAAAATCAGTACTCGTCAAGGGAGAAGTTCCTCCGCAGGCTGGTCTTGTGGACAGTGCAGGAGAGGATTCCATTACTGCCGAACCTGTAGAAGTTGTCGAGGAGGGGGAGAAAATTCTGTGGGCGGAGTCACAGCTGGCGAAGGAGGTTCTCCATGAAAATGGTCGCCTGCCGGTGGACTTGAATGGAGAAACCTACCTGGAGATAGATGTAGAGCTGCTGAATAGTCTCACAGTTGGGGACTACCTCGATATCTCTATACCCGGTGTGGAAGGCATTCACAGTGCCCAGGTGGGTGCTGTTGAGGAGCATGCCAGCGGGAATAAAAGCCTGCAGATGAACTTTCCCGGTTTGACCCGTTTACACGGCGCTACCTTCACCCTGGGCCGGAACGCCGTTTATGCCCAACTGAACCTTCCATCCGGTTCCTATTCCCTGGAGGCCCAGGGTGGCTATGCCTGGGTCGCTCCCAATGGTGCATTGATTCAAAATCATGTGGAAAAACACGATGCAGATCTATCCTCCGACGCATCCCGTGAAAAGACCTGGAAGGACGAGGATGTCCCGCTAAACGACTTTGATTAAGGCAAGAATTGATTCGGGGCAAATTGCCGCGGATTGATGCACAGGGCAAAGGGACTGGCCCCGCAAATCCTGCAAATACCGGAAGTCTATCTTCACAGGCGATCAAAAGTCACGGACGATCTTTTGGTCGAGTCAGGGTATTAACAAGCGCATTGCCGACACACTATCGCGAAGCCGGTGCTCTATCTGGCTGTCGGGAAACGGCTATGCGTTACTTATAACAACAGGAGTCAACAATGAATCTCAAGAAAAGCCTGGCTGCCTTGGCTGCGGCATTGACTGTTTCCAGCGCGGTAACAGCGGAAACAGTGGATATTGCCATTATGTACACTTCGCCTGCGGCGCAACATACTGGTGATATTTCAGCCAAGATTGATAATTACATCAGCTATGCCAATAACTCTTTCAGAAGAAACGGTATAGATATTCAGCTGCGCCTGGTGGATACCTGGCGCGCGACGTCGTCAGACCTCCGGGTGAATGAAGACACACTGGATCTGATTACCTTCCACCGCACTGTCAACAACTGGCGCGCGACAGAAAGAGCGGATATGGTGGTTTTCCTGGGCAAGGCGGAGAAACAGGTTATTGATGGTAGCACCTACACCACCTGCGGTATCGCCTGGGTAGGCAGGGGAGCAAATGGCTCCATGTATTCCAGTGCCCGTGATCGCGCATACAGCGTCACCGGTGTTGACTGTGGCTACAATACCTTCGTACATGAACTGGGTCACAATATGGGGTTGACCCACTCCACCAAACAGGGTGATACAACCGGTGGTGTTTATTCCTACGGCCTGGGCCACGGTGTGGACAATAAGTTTTCCACCATCATGGCCTACCCGTGGCGCTATGGAGCCAATGTAACCCAGTATGACTGGTTCTCCGATCCGGACTGGTTCGAGTGCGGCGGTCTGGCGTGCGGTGAAAGGCGCAATGGTGTGGATGTATCCAACGCCTACCGGGCCCTGCGTCCCATAGTGGATGATATCGCCTCCTACTATTAATGCTCTGGCTGCTGCCTATAGGCAGCGGCTGCGCAGTTATCCGGTCTTTGACTGAAAGAAAACCAGGGCGCTCCCTGGTTTTCAGCCCACTACGAAGCCAGCCAAACCTCTATTCGTCGGCCTGCAAATACTGTTCCCAGGAGGCGCACTCTTGCAGACCCGCAATGCCCAGGGCTGCTACCCGCTGGCAGCCTGCACCATTCAGCAAGCCGATTGTCCTTCCATCTGTTGGAGGTGGAGCTGCAATTGGCCCCACTCAATAATCAATTCTCCCCCGATAATTTATCAACGCTGAAGTGACATAAACCTAGACCTGATTAACTGATAGCTGTGATTACCGGGTCGGTGAGCGCCAGCAAAAAGATGGCACATCCGGTTTCTGAGAAATACGACTGTCCGCATAGATATCTATCGACTGAGGCAGGATAACTTTCAGGAGGTGAAAATCGGAATTTAGCAATAAGTATTGGTTTAAAGTTTCGATTGCTTATGGAGCACAAGTTTCGATTTTATTAGATTTAATGTGTTTTAGAATGAGGATAATCTTACTATCGAATTATTTATAGATTTTATGCCATAACTGCTAAAACTGTTTTCCAGGCGCATGTCTTCATAGCATTACAGGGAATTACAGCGCATTCACTCGAAGCTGAAAATTCCAATCCGTAAATAATTAAAACAAAAAACATCTCTCTTCAGTTTTTAGTTTGTTTGCTGGCAAACGTGACAGAATAAAATATTTTTCTATTAAAATATGTTGCAAATAAAAAATTTTCCCTTATTCCGACAAAAATAAAGAAAGTTGTAGATTTTTTTTTCGCTAGCTAGTACAAATTGACTCTACAAGGCAACTCGAGTGAGGAGACACTATAAGAAGGCCACTGACAGGATTATGAATGTATTGTCCAAAAATAAAATGAAACAGTGGTACTGATAGCGAAGTATCAATCGTCTTTTATTAGTTGAATTGTGTGTGACTAGTGGGATGACTGCAAATAGTAAAGTTTCCCTTTGGGTTGCTTAAAGTAAAATGATCATATTTGGCAGTTGATCGAGTGCGAGTATTATTGGCATGAAAAATAGAAGATAAAAATACTTGATCATTAGTTCATTGAAATTATTTATAAGACTTATATAAGTGGTTTGTTATAGAAATATTTAAAATTATCAATTTTTAAAAATTATAATTAGCAGACATTCAAGAATGTAACGTAATTTACCTATTTATTACAAAAGTCTTGAAATAAAAGTTTCATCTTTCTCGGACTGGCTAATGATAGTCTGTGCCAGGGCGCTGTTTGTCAGATAAAAATTAGGCTGGGTCTAAAAATTTAAATCAAGAAAGAAATAAAAAGAATGGATATGACTGATGTTGATTAGTTCCGGGATCTTTATTAAAGCCATTTTTGGGCAGCCGTTAAGTGAAGCAGATTTTACCAGGCGGGGCTTTAACTTGAATAGCTGTTCAAGAGATCGACTGGAGCTGGTCGCAAAAACGGTTCTTCGCGCCTATAACACCGCCCTAGAGGAGGGCTATTCATCGAAGCTGGTACAATCATTAAGAGCAACGCGACCGGAACTGAACGGGTTCTATAGCGAAGGCCTGGCGATGGGACTGTTTTTGCGCGACGCCATTAAATTTTTTCGCAGTAGTGAGTTTTTTGATTTTATCGAAAATGAAGGCGCACCGCACAGCTATATGGCCTGTGTTGGCGCTGGATTAGCTGTGGGTGCAGTGGGCTTGCCCTACAAACGTTTTATGGACAGATTGAGCCCTCTATATGACAGTCTGGTTATAAATGGGATTGGTTTCTACCATACCTATTTCAAGGCTCAGGCTAGCGTTTTTGAGCAATATCTTCCCAGAGGATTTGCCTCTAAAACTACTGGTAAACCAGTGCAGAATAACCTTTACATGGCCCAATACTACGCCGGTGCCGGTCGTGCCCTTTGGTTTATTTCCGGCGCGGATCCACATTCTCTCGAGCAATGTCTGCTGCATTACCCTGAATCGGTGCGCGCTGATCTCTGGTGTGGTATTGGCCTGGCCTGTGCCTATGCCGGCGGTATTGACGAAGCGGGAATTGCCTCATTAATCGCGATAGCGGGGGAAGAGCGCTATCAGAATGCGCTTCAGGTTGGGGCGGCACTTGCCTGCCATACGAGAATTCGTGCCGGCAATGCGGTAGGGCATAACGACCTCGCCGCAAATTGCCTGAGTAATAGCAGTGCCAGTCAACTGCATGCAATTGCAGTGAAAGCAATGGAGGGATTGGAAAGTACTGCAGAGATTGGACAAAAATCAAGTTGGGATGTCTGGCTGGAACGTATGGCTACAGTGCTATCGGAGGGAGGAGGCGGTTATGCTTCTCAGGAAAGACAAGTTAAAAAAATAGCCAATGTGAAGTAGGGAGTGTAATGATGAGCCGCGTAGTTGCCATTTTTGTGATTATTTCCTGGATCGGTTTGTATGCCTTGGTTCAGCTGCCTTCTGTTAGCACAGAGGAAAAACATGCGCTGATAGAACGATTTAACTTTCGTCAATATGCGGTTCCTGTGGACAACAGGATTCCGGCCGGTGACCGGCTGCCTGTAAACCCGGCTTTAAAACATATAGAGCCCTGGATATCCACGGTCGGAGCCAGCATCGCAGCCCTTGATTTGGATCTGGACGGATTGGAAAACGATTTGTGTATTACTGATCCCCGTACTCGCAGCCTTTATGTTGCACCGGCAATGGCGGCGGATCAGCGTTTTGCGCCTGCCACCTTGCTGGTTGTCAATCGGGATTTCAGCGAGGCATCATTTCCCAGTGGCTGTCGAGTGGGGGACTTTAATGAAGATGGCCTGGCAGATATCCTCGCAATATTCTTCGGACGCTCACCGATAATATTAATGCAAAAAAGCGATACAGATCTTCCCCTGGAGCAGAGGTTTGTCAAACAGGAACTGGTAACAGGTGATGTACAGGACTGGTATACATCGACGGCAACCCTCGCGGATCTGGACAACGATGGTCATATCGATGTGATTTTGGGTAATTATTTTCCCGATGGAAATAGCGTTTACAACGCAAACAGCACACACTACCCAAGTTTCCACAACTCTCTCTCGAATGCTGATAATGCCGGCAGCAACCGGATTTTTCTATGGAAAAAGTCGAACAGTGGTTTGGAGCCATATGTGGAATTCAAGGAAGCGGATTCCGGGATGCCGGAAGGAGACGATGAACGCTGGACTCTGGCTATAGGGGCCGCCGACATCAACCGCGATGGTGCCAGTGATTTGTATATCGCAAATGATTTCGGTCCCGATGGCATGTACCTCAATGAGTCTACTCCCGGGAGTCTAAGTTTTAGGCGCCTGACAGGTAAAAAGGGCTTTTCCATACCCAAATCAAAAGTGTTGGGGCACGACTCCTTCAAGGGAATGGGTGTGGACTTTGGGGATGTAAATCGTGATGGTTACTACGATATATTTGTCAGTAACATTGCCGGTGAGTGGAAGCTGGAAGAGGGACATTTTTTATGGATGAATACCGGTGATAGAGCGGCAATAGAGGAAGGAATTGCTCCGTTCGTAGAAAAATCCAGTTCGCTTGGAGTCGCATACAGTGGCTGGGGCTGGGATACAAAGTTTGCGGATTTTGACAATGATGGAGTCCTCGAGGCGCTTCAGGCAACAGGATTTTTCCGTGGAGAGGTCAATAAGTGGCCGGAATTACACCAGTGGTCGATGAATCTGGACCCACTGCTGAGCGACCCTAAAACCTGGCCAAATATGATTGGTGGAGACATCAGTGGGGATGAAGGAAACCCCTTCTATGTAATGTCCAGTGAAGGACATTTTGAAGACATCAGTGAAGAACTTGGTGTGGCTGGCCCATGGCTGAGTCGCGGCTTTGCGATTGCCGATATTGATGGAGATGGGGATCTGGACTATGCCGTTGGCAACCAGTGGGAAGATCATTATCTGCTACTGAATGAAACAAACAATGGCAATGGTTTTCTGAGTCTTTCCCTCCTTTTACCCCTGGATAGCAATAGCGGTTTTACCTCCTCTCCACGTCGTCCTCTGGCGAGAGAGGGTACGCCGGCTATCGGTGCGGAAGTCACGGTTACCGGGCCGAAAGGTGAAAAATTTATAGGTTTTGTCGATGGCGGCAATGGTCATGCGGGTGCGCGCAGTAAGTCGGTACATTTTGGTTTAGGTGCCGTTTCTGAAAATGAGGAGGTGAGTGTACAGATTCGCTGGCGCAATCGCCTTGGGAAATTGAACAACTGGGAAGGTAAGTTGCCAGTCGGACAGCATACTATTTTACTGGGCAACCAGGACCAGTATGCCGCAAATACAGATTTTTGAACGGATTAAGGATGGATACTGTGAGCATAATTAAAGATTTATTTGTGGGTCCGCCAAACCTGAAGATGGCGTTAATCAACAGCGCAAGCCTGGCTACTGTGTTAACGATTTTTGGTCACGCTTTTTTAGGATTTGAGCAATCTTTGATGCAGATGGTGGTCGCGCTATTAGCGGGATATTCTTCAGCTATTTTATTTGAATATATTGATGCCAAGTGCCTGAAGAGACGCCCACGCTATCTGGGCAATGGCTGGAATGGCTTTGTTTTTTTCATGTTGGCCCCCCACATGACAGCGATCACTATATCCTTCCTGATATATGTAAATGACAGCCTCCTGATGATGGTGTTTGCAGTAGTCCTGGCGATTGGTTCAAAGCATGTTTTTCGATTTAAAAATGGTGAGCGCTATCAACATTTTTTCAATCCATCTAACTTCGGTATAGCAGTAATCTTTTTGGCAGCTCCATGGGCAAATATTATTGTATATCAATTCACTGAGACCTACAGTGGATTTTGGGATTGGTTGGTCCTGATCGTTATTGCATTGTTGGGTATGCGAATGAACTTGTTTCTTACCAAACGCATGGCGATCATATTGGCTTGGGTGGCAGGTTTTTTCCTTCAGGCCTTCTTGCGTGGTCAATTATACCCCGTACAGATGGCGGCTGAAATTACTATGGTTACAGCGCCTGCATTCGTACTTTTTACTTTCTATATGATTACCGATCCAATGACTTCGCCTAGCAAGCTTATGGCGCAAATTGCGTTTGGTTTTTCTATCGCCATGGTGTATGGAATATTGATGTATTTCCATGTTGTTTTTGCCATATTTTTTGCTGTGACTATCGTTACCGGATCACGTGGTTTGTATATCATGACCAGCCTGTGGCTGGAGCGACAGAGGACGCAAACCAATCTAACCGGTAGCGCAGTACCTTCGTCCTAATTGATGTTTGCACTATAAAACTAAAAAATTGTCTTGCGGGTTGATAGGAGAAGACAAGGTGAGAGAACATAGCTCAGTAGCTATTGTTGGGATTGACTGCCGATATGCGGGTATACACAATAAAAGGGATTTTTTAGATACTGTATTGAATCTGCGCCAACAATTTCGGCGTGTTCCAGAACAGCGTCTGAATCTGGATGACTACCACAATTCCGACAGAAGCGCTAAAGATCATACTTATTCAACCCAGGCTGCGGTGCTCAATCAATATACATTTGATCGGCTGAGTTATCGAATTGCTGAGTCAACTTTTCGGCAAACAGATATGACACACTGGCTGGCTCTGGATGTGGCCAACGGTGCCCTGGACGATGCTGGCTTTCCCAATGGCATTGGCCTGAACAAGGAGCGTGTGGGTGTTGTAGTGGGGAACTCACTAGCCGGTGAATTTACCCGTGCCAATAACATGCGTTTGCGATGGCCCTATGTTGCGCGTGTCGTGAGTCAAATCTGGGAACAGCAGGATTTGGGGTTGGGGATAGAAGCCAAACACCATTTCATGCATGACCTCGAGATGCTGTACAAGAGTCCCTTTCCAGAGCCGGACGCGGATAGTTTGGCGGGGGGGCTGGCCAATACCATTGCCGGGCGTATCTGCAACTACTTTGATTTCAATGGCGGTGGTTTCACTGTCGATGGCGCCTGCTCTTCCTCGTTGCTCGCCGTTACCCAGGCCTGTGACGCACTACAGGCCGGAGGATTTGATGCAGTCATCGTCGGTGGTGTGGATTTGAGTATCGACCCGTTTGAGATCATTGGATTTTCCCGAACCGGTGCGCTGGCTCCCGAACAAATGCGGATCTTTGATCAGCACAGTCAGGGGTTCTGGCCCGGCGAGGGCTGCGGAATGATAGTGGTCATGTCTGAGGAGAAGGCACGCCGGCTCGGCTGCAATATTTACGCCACAATACAGGGTTGGGGGGTGTCCTCGGATGGTGGCGGTGCGATTATCCGACCCAAGGCTGAAACCCAGGCTCTGGCTCTGAATCGCGCCTATGAAAAGTCCCCCTATAACGCCGGGACAGTGAGCTACTTTGAAGGACATGGCACCGGTACAGCGGTGGGCGATGAAGCCGAATTGCGCGCTGTGTTAAGCCTGTTGCGAAAGACTGATCGAAACGAAGCCGCTTATATCGGTTCGGTAAAGCACCTGATTGGCCATGCCAAGGGCGCTGCGGGGATCGCGGGTGTGATTAAAGCGGCGCTGGTATTGAAGCACAGAATCCTGCCTCCCGGCATTCCCACTGATACGCTGCACTCCCTGCTTAAAGACAATCCCCTGTTATTAAAGCGATCCGACCGGCTTCTGGCCTATGAAGGCTCTGAACCTTATCGTGCAGGTGTTTCTTCCATGGGATTCGGGGGCATCAACACCCACTTGACTCTCGAGGCTGGAGACAGTGATTCAGATTCAACCCTGGGGCTTACTGCTCTAAGGAATCTGGGTTTTCTGACTGATAATCCCAGTATCGATAGTACCTGGCAGGATGCAAATCTTTTTCCCGTAGCTGGAACCAATAGAGCTGCATTGTTGGAACAATTGGAGAAACTCAAGAGCTTCGCTTGGCAGGCATCAAATTCCGAGCTTACAGACCTGTCCTCTTATTTGTGTGGAAGACCTGAAGTAATTGATAAAAAGTGTAAGCACAGAGCTGCGCTTGTAATCGAAAATGGTGCCAAAAATGGCATCACGCTCAGTAAAAAAATATTGAGTCTGATTGAAAAAATTGACAGCGGCGTCGACAGCTATTTTGATCCTGAACAGGGTATAGCTTATAGCAAGAGTGGAGGGGAGGCTCGCATTGGTCTGCTTTTCCCGGGGCAGGGTGCCCCTGTTTATCCGGATAGCGGCGCTTATAAACGTTTTCTCGACAAAGAGGAGCTCTTCACTTCAATAAATAAACGGGGAGCCCATAGTAGTCCCGTTGACACGGCGATTGCCCAACCGGCGGTCGTCAGTGGCAGCTTGAACGCGTTGCAGGTATTGGAAAAATTTGGATTCCAGGCCGAGTTGGCTATCGGACACAGTGTTGGTGAGTTGGTGGCAATGTGCTGGTCCGGATGTCTGGGCAGCAAAGATACGGTTTCCCTGGCCGCGAAACGCGGCTCTTTGATGAGTGCCCGCGGTGAAGCCGGTGGTGCCATGCTGGCTTTGCATGCCCCCAGTGAAATGGCTTTGAATCTGGCACAGGAATTCGATGTCGAGGTCGCGTGCTATAACGGACCTGAAGATACGGTGCTCGCCGGTGCTGTCGATAAATTAAAAGCCTTACAGGAGCGTATTAAAACCGATCATTTCTGTACGCTTCTTCCGGTTTCGCATGGCTTTCACTCCAGAATGATGAAAGCGGTCGATAAACCACTTGCTGACTATTTGTCAGAGCTGGATTTACAAAATCCTGCCAAGCGGGTTATATCCACGATATCGGGGAATACTGTCAATGAAGCGACTGCATGGCGCTCACTTTTGGTAAAACAGGTTTGCGATCCAGTGCAATTTTATCAGGCGGTCACGCTGGCGCAACCGGAGATCGATCTGTTTGTAGAGGTGGGGCCTGGACATACGCTGGCCAGTACCCTGAAAAATTATAGTGCTAAACCAGTAATTTCTATAGATATAGGCGGAAAGTCCACCTTTCCATTGCTGAGTTTGTTGGCCCTGAAATTTACCAGCGGAAAGATTGGCCCAACCGAATTTGGCCAGCTCAATTTAAAAAATAATGCCATCGACTGGGATTGGTCATTTGATTTCCTTACCAGTCCCTGCGAACTGATTACCGACGATGAGAGTTATGAGGCGTGGTTGCAGGAACGCCAAGCCAAGGCCATGGAAGCGGCCAGTAAGCAGGCCAGCTCGAGCGAACATGTTTCACAGGGTGACGGTGCCAGTAATGGCGGTAATCCCAAGGCGATACTGGCGTATACCAAGGAGCTAATCAGTGAGCGCCTGGAAATTCCTGTGGCTTCCATTCAGGATGACGACAAGATTTTATCTGATCTGCATATAAATTCTCTTGCCGTTGCAGAAGTGGTTTCAAAAATTGTCAAGCACTTTGGCAAGGAACACAAAGCTTATTCCACTGCAGCCCTGTTGGCCAACACCGATGGTCGCTTGAGCGAACTGGCACAACTGATTGCCGACAGCGCTGGCGATGCCCGGGCCCTAGACTCCACTGCAGATGTAGACCTGGAGGCATTACCCAACTGGGTGCACTGTTTTGAAGCGGTTAAAAAACAGTTGCCGCCGATGGATTTGGTTTCACGGCAGGAAGCCATAAATGACTGGACTTACTTTGGGACAATACTGCCCCAGTGGCGCCAGGTCTTGGATAAGCGGGGCAACGATCCTGCAGCCCAGGTGGGTAAACTTGCTTTTTACGGGCTGTCTGAAGGCAGTGCTGTCAATGACGCAATGCTGAATGAACTGGTTGAACTGTCCAAGCGGGAACTGCATTGTGTAGTTGTAATACAACCGGGAAATGCGCCAAATATGGCACCCCTTTGGCGCACCTGGCACCTCGAGAACAGTCACATACCCGTGTGCTATCTGCGCATTCCCAACATCGATACGCGCTGGGTAGACCGGTCTCTGGTGGAGGCATCTCTGGCGGCAGGTTGGCATGAGATAGAGTATGACAGCGATTCCGGGCGCTCGCAGATGCAGTGGCAGCGGATCCAACTGGATGGAGAGGCGGCGCCCTCGATACTCACCCCGCAAGACAGGCTCCTGGTAACCGGTGGTAGTTCCGGGCTGGGCTATGCATCTGCCTGCCACTTGGCGAAAACCACGGGCGCATCTATTGTCCTGCTGGGGCGGAGAAGCCTGTCGCAAGATACGGAACTCAGCAAACGTATACAAACGTTGTCTCAAGAGGGAATCAGGGCCAGCTACGTATCCGTGGATGTCGGCGACGCCCAGGCACTGGCAGGGGCAATAGACCTTGTTCAAAAGGAGGGGGGCCAAATTTCCGCTGTCCTCCATGCTGCGGGCATCAACCAGCCAAAGGTCCTGGGTGAACTCAAGCAGGAAGATTTTGACACCACGGCTGGGCCAAAAGTGGTGGGGTTGGCAAACCTGCTTAAACAGTTGCCGGCCTTGAAGCTATTGGTGGGCTATGGCTCCATCATTGCGGAAAGCGGTATGCACGGCAACGCCGACTATGCTCAGGCCAACGAAGAGATGGCGGAACTGATTGGAGCCTACGGGGCCCGCCACCCGGAGACCCGCTGCCATGTGCTCGAATGGTCTGTATGGTCAGAGATCGGTATGGGCAGTGCCGATGGTATGGAGAGACAATTATCGGCCATCGGCGTGTCATCAATCCCAGTGGAAACCGGGCTGGACATACTCGATGCGCTGCTGAGACAACAGCATCCTATTCCACTGCGCACGCTGGTTTGCGGGCGATACGCTGGGTTGCCAACCCTTAAATTTGCCTCCAACCGACTGCCATCCCATCGTTTCCTGCAATATGTTCAACACTACCATGCCGGAGTGGAACTGGTAGCGGACAGTGAGCTTTCCTTCGAGCGGGACCCCTACTTAAAAGATCACGTTTACCGTGGTCAGTGCGTATTGCCGACGGTCATTGCCCTCGAGGCTATGGCTCAAGTGGCCAGTGCATTGGTACCAGGAGCGAAAATCCAAACCATTCAGGACTTGAACATCCGTGAACCGGTCTTGATTCCGAAGCAGGGAGCCGGGCGTATACGTGTCAGCGTTGTTCGGCTCAGTAACAACCAGTTATGGGGCAGTGTGCAAAGCGGAGAAAACCGTTTTAACAGCCACTGTTATGAAGCCCGATTATTACTCAGCGCCCAGGTGCGAGAGGAGTTTCCACCTTTTCAGGATGGCGGGGAAAAACTGGCTATAAATCCCGTTGCGGATGTATACGAGCCACTATTGTTCCATACCGGTCAGTTTCGCTGTATCGATAGCTTTCAAAAAATCACACATCTTGGCGTACAGGCCAAGGTCGAAAGGCAGCAAGAAACTGTCTGGAGCAGCCAATATTCACTGGATCTTGTGTTGGGAGACATTGGGATCAACGACGCTGTGATTCACGCTCATCAGGCGGCGATACCGCACGAGAGTATTTTGCCGTCCAGTGTAGAGTCAATATCCTATATCACTGAGAGTGATGCGACTCCTTACTATATTGAAACCGAACAAATGCGGCGTTGGAAAGATGGATTTTTGGTCAATGCTAAGTTACGGGATGCCCATGGTAAGTTGCTGCAATATTGGCAGGGATTGACTTTGACTCCCGTATCCGGAGCCCAGGTATATCAAACTCTGCATCAGGATTTACTGCCGGCTTATATTGGTCACCGGTTGGGCGAGACACTGAATCAGTACAGTGTTGTGGACACCATTGCGCTGGTGGCAGATAAAGAGCATGAATTCGCGTTATCGGCGAATTCAAATCCGGTGAATTGTACTTCCCGGGTGATTAATATTGAACAACAGTTGACCCAAGGGCTGCTTAAAGCTTGGTTTGAGGCGAATGACGGTGGTGGAGCCGAGGTCTGGACCGAGATAAGGCGGCTCTTGCCTGAGTTGAAGAGCGCCAAACTCGTTTACGCTAATAGAGGTTGGGCACTGGTCAGCGCTCGTGGAGAACAATATTGGATAAGCTTAATTCCACTGAGCAGTAGGGATAAATACCTCGTACTAAGTGGTGTGTGTAAAGAGGAGGAATTGGAATATGCCTATTGTGAGAACCAATGACGGTGCATTTTTTGAGCACAGTTTTATTACCACATTTGAACAGACCAATGTGGTTGGAAATATTTACTTTGCAAATTTTGTTGTCTGGCAGGGAGGCTGCCGGGAAATGTTCATTCAGGAATATTGCCCGGATGTACTGGAAAAAATTAATAGTGGATTGAAGTTGATTACGCTGGACGTTTCGTGTCAATACCTGGATCAATTGTACGCATTTGACAAAGTGGTGATGCATATGAATATAGGTGTCTTGGGGGCAGAAAAAATGATGCTCCAGTTTCGTTATTACAAAGAAGACAATAGTGGTGAAAGAAAACTCGTATGCGTGGGTTCACAAGGCACAGCGGCCATGCAGGAAATTGATGGGAAAGTCAGAGCGGTTCCATTCCCGGACTCTATGCTCGACACCATAGATAGCTATGATATGATCGAAAAATAATAATATTTTTGAATAGATATAGTGACCAGTATGGCGAGCGATGAAATTATTATTTCATAACTTGATTCCCTAAGAGGATTAGATAGATGAAAAGTATAAAACTCAATTTTCCTTCCGCATTGCAAAAGTTTATGCCCGGTATTTTCGAAGTTGATGTGGAGGGAGATACTTTAATGGATCTCTTCCGCACACTGGATGATCATTCGCCTTCCAATGATATCAGCGAGCGTATGATCGATGATGGTGATTTGCGCCCTTTTTTAAGGATGTTTTTGGGAGAGAAGGACGTTAAACAGCAGGGTGGATTGTCAGCCCCCATAAAGGACGGCGATGAACTAACGGTATTAATGTCGAATGCAGGTGGTTGAGAATGCAGGATTTTTACATTTTTCTACTGAGTGTCCACGCCGTAAGTAACGCAATGTGGGTGGGAGCGGTATTTATGGGGTCAATTATAGATTGGCCCGCGATCAAAGCCATG
The DNA here is from genome assembly GCF_040742695.1 of Microbulbifer discodermiae. Classification (NCBI taxonomy): domain Bacteria; kingdom Pseudomonadati; phylum Pseudomonadota; class Gammaproteobacteria; order Cellvibrionales; family Microbulbiferaceae; genus Microbulbifer; species Microbulbifer discodermiae. The sequence continues at coordinate 22,117 of NZ_JBFLAB010000038.1, forward strand.
GCTAAAAATGGGAAATTTCCCTTCCTATTTGTAGTCGGGCAGGGATCAAATGTATTTTTTTGGGTTTACCTAGCCATATTTTTGCAGATCACAACCAGTACCGGCCTAGCAATTATGCATCCTCCTGAAGGAAATACAGAAATATTATTTTTGGGATTGAGAACTTTTGCTTTATCGATAATGATTGGATTTACCCTGTATGGAACCTTTTCCAGCTGGCCAAAATTACAGGTTTCTTCCAGTGGCGAAGCTTGGACAATTTATCGATATTATATGTACAGGGCCTATGCTATTTTTGCCTGTGGACTGCTCAATACAGTGGCAATGGTAATGCTGTATATGGATATAACACGTTAGCAATGCCAGCGCGGGGCAGTCACTGAACGTGATATCGTTATAATAAATATTAAGGATAAGCGCCTATGTCCACAGATGATTTTTTAAAAAAGATACAGGCATCCGTCAGAGAAATTACACCCGCAGATGCATTAAAATTAGTGAGTGATGGAACCTCAAAATTATTTGATATACGCGAAGATCGGGAAATAGAATCAGGTATGGCACAGGGTGCAAAACACATCGCGAGGGCTTTCCTGGAGTTACAGATCGCACAATATGCTCAACCGAAAGATCCAATCATACTGATGTGCGCTTCTGGTAAGCGATCCCTTATAGCCGCGCATCAATTGCAAGAATTGGGTTATCGGGACGTTGTTTCCCTGGCCGGTGGATTTGACGGCTGGAAGGCATCGGATTTGCCAAGTTGTCAACCCCGTATTCTGGCAAGTCGGGAGCAATCGCGCTACGCACGTCACCTGTTGATGCCAGAGGTGAGCCTTGAGGGACAATTGAAATTGAAGGATAGCCGGGTACTGATTGTAGGTGCCGGTGGTCTCGGTAGCCCGGTGGCTTTGTACCTTGCGGCAGCGGGTATCGGCACCTTGGCTATGATTGACGACGATAAGGTCGAGTTAAGCAATTTACAGCGTCAAGTCATGTATACAGAAGATGATCTTGACAGTTCGAAAGTCCAGGCGAGCAAACATCGATTACAGGGGATGAATGCAGATATAGAGGTAGTCGCCATAGAAAAGCGGCTCAACAGCGATAATGTCGAAGAGATATTTCATGGTTACGATGTCATTATCGATGGTACGGATAACTTCAATACACGTTACTTAATAGCCGATGCTTGTACCAAATTAAAAATTCCAAATATACATGGGTCAGTTTATCGTTTCGAAGGATTGGTGTCGGTATTTGCGCCAGATGCCAATCCTTCTACACCCTGCTATCGGTGTCTTTATCCGGAACCGCCACCACCGGAATTGGCTCCCTCTTGTAGTGAAGCGGGAGTTTTAGGTGTTGTACCAGGTGTGATAGGTTGTTTAATGGCCACAGAGACAGTTAAGTGGTTACTCGGAATAGGGGAGCCGCTACTCGGTCATGTATTGAGTATCAATGCTCTGCGCATGACTTTTAAAAAACTGCCGATAGAGGCTAATCTGGAGTGTCGCTGGTGTAAAAGCAATGCTGAAGATTTCCCCGATTACGTGGAAGTGCAATCAGCTGCCTGTGCACTGTAAAAATAACAATGAGGAGTAGGCAATGAGTGATTTTTCTTTGACCCGCGTGAGTAGCATAAACCATCTTAAGGCGTTTATCGCGGGCAGTAGTTATCCGGTTATGTTTTTACCTTTGTTCGTCTTTGGGCAAATGCACCGCTTGCACCCAATAGACTTAACCAATCCAAATGGAGTTATCCGTCCACTCATTATAGAAAATATGCTGATTGTTCCAGCTTTGTACTTCGGTATATGGAATATGCTGTTTTTGTGGATTAGCAGCATGTATAGCACACACCGTTTCTCCAGGATAGTTCGCTACGGGCTAGGTGGCGCCGCCCTGGGATTTTTCTTTGCTACTTATGGCTTGATTGTACATGAAATGCCAACCGAGCTTTATAATTTACCGGCCGATCGACAATTTGTAGCACCCATTGGTGCTGCATTGGTTATGTCCATTATATACATGTTAGTGCAAAGACCACTAAATATTCTTTTTGGTGTTGAAGTCAACGATGCTACAGAAAGATATAGCGCCAATGGAGAATCTCTACCATCCTGGGGGGCAAAGATAATTTGCGCGGGTCTTCTGTTCGCTGGTCTCCCTTTAATCGGTATGTTGATTTGGAGCAGCTATTTCCCCTGGCAATATTCTGGATAAAAAATAAAGCTAATAATTAATCTTTAATTTGGTACTGAGAGCAAATGCAGAAACATATCTTCAGTACCAAATTAACTACGCAATTTACTAGGGCTGTCAGGTTGCGGATAATCAGAAAATCTATAGATAAAATATATTATATCGATATGAGTCATACGTCTTTATCCGTAATTTCTTTAAAATTAATGAACTTATACTATTCAGAAAATACATGGTAGGTTTAAGTTAAACTTTGAAATCCGCGAAATTTATGGATTATCGCTAAAAATAGATGCGACTACATCAGTTAACTAACATTGAGCTATAGAGATGAATAATCAGTATTGGATAGGTTTGGAGAAGGATCAAAAGTTTCTCTACTTATTCGCTATATTCGGTTTGATTATTGGTGCTGTTAGCATTGTTCTTTTTGCGGTCCAGGGAGGTCCTCTTACGGGTACCGTATCCTGGCGGAAACCAATTCTTTTTTCTATCAGTTTCAGCATGATACAAATTAATATTGCCTGGTTATTGAGCTATTTGCCCGTATGGAGAAGGAGATCTCTAGTTACTGTGGGCTTTATCGGCTGGGCGGTAACATTGACACTGGTGTTTGTGTTCATGCAGCAACTGCGCGGGACCATGTCGCATTTCAATTGGTTGACAGGTACTTTCAATGCCATTATAGCCAGGCTAATCATATTATTTGCGGTTTTGGCTTGTATAGGCGCACTCGTTATAACTTTTCAAAGTCATAAATCGCTATCTATGTCTATATCTCCGGCGCTGGCAAGGACTATTAGGGCAGGACTGGTCTTCTTTAGTATAGGCAACGTGCTAGGCTTTACCATTATAGCCAATGTTGTCTATTTATTATTTTATCTTGGACGTACTGATGCCAATCTATATGTTGCCGGAGAGGCAGGACGTATCCTGTTACCCCATGTAATTGCATTGTATGGGCTATCTTTCTTGAGTATAGCCTATTGGGTTATCTCAAAATTTCATAATAGCGAAACTTGCTTTAAGAGAATAACTTATTGGATTTATTTCTATTCCGGGTGTATCGGCTGGTCCATACTACAGGCATACCCTGGAGAGCATACAAGAAATTTCCATATAATTTCATATGTAACTTTTACGCTACTAGTAATCGCTCTTGCATACGGTGCATACAGGTCATTAAACAGAACATTGCATAAAAATAGTATTGTCCAAACTGTGTCATCGAATTAGGTAGGCTGAGGATGATGGAAAAGTGGGATAACCGCCTTGCAGTTTGGGTTATAGAAAAGCGCTGGTTGGTAATAGCAGTGGCGCTAATAGTAATTCTAACCGCAGCGAGCGGTATAAAAAACTTATACTTCACGAATAATTTTCGCGTATTTTTCAGCGAAGATAATCCAAATCGATTGGCCTATGAAGCACTGGAGAATACTTACACAAAAGATGATAATATACTGATAGTGCTGGCTCCGGATGACAGGCAGATTTTTACAAAAGATAATCTGAAGCTGATTAGTAGGTTCACAGACAAAGCCTGGGGAGTACCTTTCTCGACCCGTGTCGATTCAATTACCAATTTTCAGCATAGCTATGCAAATGGTGATGATCTTAGCGTTCATGATTTGGTGAAAAAAGGCCAGGCTCTGGACGAACAGTCTCTGCGCAAAATCCAGGAGATCGCTCTGGATGAGCCACTGCTATTCAAGCGGTTAATTTCTGAGGATGCGGCAGTTACGGGAATAAATATAACCGTGCAGATGCCAAGGAAAAATGAAATTGAAGAAATCCCTGCAGCAGTGAAGTTTGCCAGATCCATGGCGGATGAAATACGAAAGGAAAGGCCTGATGTAGGAGTTTATTTGACGGGAACTCTGTTGTTAAACAATGCATTTCCAGAATCATCACAGCGGGATATGAAAAAGCTGGTCCCACTTAGTTTTGCAATCATGCTTATCCTGCTGGCCGTCATAGTAGGCCGTTTTTGGGGGACATTATCAACTTTTTTGGTTATTGTTTCATCAATCGTGGTGGCAATGGGAACCGCTGGCCATCTAGGATTTCCATTGTCACCACCCTCGGCACTATCTCCATCGATTATTTTGACAGTTGCAATCGCCAACTGCGTGCACATTCTTGGGGCTATAAATTTTGCTATGCGTAGAGGTTTGGCCGGGAAAAAGGCGTTGCAGGAAAGTGTGCGAATTAATACGCAACCCATCCTGCTGGCTTGTGTAACTACCGCGATTGGATTTTTGTCGATGAACTTCTCGGATGTACCGCCTTTTAATCATCTGGGCACAATAGTAGGGGTCGGTGTGCTGACTTCCTGTTATATGTCTTTGTGTCTTTTACCGGCTTTGATGAGTTTATTTCCACTAAGACCTCAACAAGGTGAGGGAAGAGGTGGTCAATTAACTGAAAAACTCGCTGATCTGGTGGTGCGTCGCAGGGTGAGTCTATTGTGGACAACCACGGTTATTGTGGTGCTACTTATTGCAAATATTCCACGTAATGAACTTAACGATACCTTCTTACACTATTTTGATGATTCAATTCAATTTAGGGTCGATAGTGACTATACCACAAAAAATCTGACAGGGTTGTACTACCTTGGGTATTCGGTGGAGCCTGGAGAGTCAGGTGGTATCCACAATCCGAGATTTCTAGAGGAACTTGAGGCATTCGCCCAGTGGTTTCGTCAACAGCCGGAGACAATTCATGTAAGTAGCATTACTGATATTCTTAAACGTTTAAATAAAAATATGCATGGAGATGACCCGAATGCATATCGATTACCTGTTGACCGGGACCTGGCGGCACAATACATATTGTTGTTTGAGATGTCACTTCCATATGGTCTGGACCTAAATAATCAGCTAAATGTCGATAAATCATCTACACGTCTGACGATATCAGTAAAGACTCTGTCATCAAAACAGCTATTAGCATTGGAGAAAAGAGCAAATGACTGGCTTGGGAAAAATACTTCAAATTTAAAAATTACCCAAGCTACAGGCACGAATGTTGTTTTTGCAAAGCTCGGGATGCGCAACATAAAGAGTATGCTTTTAGGCACAACGGTAGCATTATTAATTATTTCTTTTTTGCTAATGCTCGCTTTTCGATCCGTAAAAATTGGACTTATCAGTCTTATTCCAAACCTTGTTCCCGCCGCTATGGGTTTCGGTTTATGGGGTATATTAGTTGGACAGATTGGACTAAGCCTCTCAGTCGTAATGGCTATTACCATGGGGATAGTGGTAGATGATACCGTGCATTTCCTAAGTAAATACCTGCGGGCCAGGCGCGAACAGAATTTTAATAGTGAAGATGCTATTCGCTACGCTTTTAAAATGGTGGGTCCGGCATTAATTACAACTTCATTTTTACTGGTGATTGGCTTTTCAATACTAGCTACATCAAGTTTTTATTTGAATTCCGGTATGGGACTTTTAACTGCTATTGTTATCGTGTTTGCACTCCTTGCGGATTTGCTATTGTTACCTGCGATACTTATGAAAATTGAGGAAAGAAAGAGTGAAAATACAGTTTCTGATCATGGTGATCCTGTGCCTGGGACTGTATAAGGGTTCTTTAGGAGCGCAAGGTGAGCAAGTTGAATCCACTGACCCAGTAATTAAAGGATTTGAAATTGCCAGTGAAATGATTCGTAAAGATTCAGGTTGGATAGATCAACATGTAGAAATGGAAATGATACTTTCCAATAGGCGGGGTGAAAGTAGTACGCGATCGCTTAATATTAGACGGTTGGAAGTAGAAAATGACGGTGATAAAACACTTACTACCTTCCATTACCCAAAGGACATTAAAGGGACTTCATTTTTAAGCTATACCCATTCGTTAGATCCAGACGACCAGTGGCTATATTTGCCTGCGTTGAAAAGAATTAAACGAATTTCGTCCGCTTACAAGTCCGGTCCCTTTGTGGGGAGCGAATTCGCATACGAAGATATGACATCACAAGAGCTGGAAAGGTACACCTATAAATGGCTCAGGGATGAATTTGTTGGCGAGCGAGAAGCGTTTGTAATCGAGCGCCAACCTGCCTACGAATATTCGGGTTATTCTCGCCAGGTAGTATGGCTCGACAAAATTATGTACCAGCCATTACGCTTAGACTACTACGACCGTAAGGACAGTCTATTAAAGGTGTTGAATTTCGAAGGCTACAAGAAATATCTGAATAGGTTTTGGCGTCCCGATAAAATGCACATGGAAAATATTCAAACTGGAAAAAAAACATCATTGATAATGACTGATTATAAATTCGAGAACGGGTTTACTGATAGGGACTTTGATCGCAATGCATTGAGACGTAACCGAGGCTAGTAATTTTACTTGTGGAGCAGTATGTCCTGCTCCAGTCAAGGCTGGAGCAGGAAACAAAGTGCTAGACCTTGCTTTTGGCTAAGTAGGAAACAAATAGTGTATATAGACAGGTTAAACCGATTACAACAACCGCCCCCCAGAATGATACGGGGAGAAGATACTCGGCATCGGAACCGCCAGTGGCGATGAGGTAAACCCACTCGTCCAGTGCCAGGCATAGGCCGATTCCAAATAATATTGTTGCAAAATTGAGAAGCTTGTCATACCCCTGCAAGATTATTAGAGGCACACAGGCAATGACCATCAAAATTAATCCAGTATAGAGGTGATGGATGTTATATGGACCTATGTCAAGATTCGTCCCAGGAGAAAAGTACAGATATGTACGCATAACAATAAAGCATACAATCATAGAAGATAAGAAAAGACTAAGACGGGTTTTGTTTAACATAATAATGAGGTCCTTTTATGATTTTGCAGTAGTTTAGCGGGCTTTACAATAAAATAAAACAGCAGTCTACAGGTATTTCTTTGACTGCCAAAAGTTTGGAGAAACTTATGACTCATTGGATACGGTATGGGCTGCCTATCGTGGCTATAGTGGCAATTTCGGCTTCGATAATTGTTGGTGATTTTCGTGAAGGGGAGAAAATAAAGTTTGATCAAGAGCATCTCGATGCTAGTGGAAATGTGATCAATCCGTCCACACAATCCCTCAACCGTTACTATTCAGTCCTTCGGGATATGGAACGTATTGACATTGAGTTTTCCGAAGAAACCAAAAGGTTATCCATGGCCATAAGGTCGGAGGATACGAACGCTGAAAATAAAAAAATATATCTAAGTCATATAGATGCAAGATTTTTGACGCCTCTGCTTCCCTATCACCACGATGTACAGATTGATAGTTTTGACAAGGCCAATCTTATGCTTGCTGAGTATGCAAGAAATGGTATTCAGCTAAGCTATCAGCAGAATAATACACTATTTGGATATTTTAATGCACAGGAAGGGTTGTTCAGCAAAGCCGATGGAGAATATGACTATCACAACGGCTTAATTCAGCCGAAACCGGATTTGAGGCCGACCCGCTTCAGTGTTACCAACAACTGTCTAAAACCCGGTTTGTGGGAACTTAACGCAACTGACTCTGTGGGAGAAATGTACCATGGTTGGTTCGACTTCCCCAAGGATACTTATTACCAGATGATACGTTCCATAAATGGAATAGAGATTTCAGATATTTCTCTGTATATGACACTGCGTTATCAAAAGGATATTTCAGATGTACCATTGCAATTGGATAAGCTGCGCACCAAGCAGGAATCCCTTTTGACTGTCAAACCCACGGTAGTGTTGGACAAGCCGATTGCGGGTTATTCTACCCAGGATTCACGGCGCAAGGTACAAAAGGGATACTTCAAAGTTTATAGAGATGACTATCAACTTGAAACCAAATATGTGTCAGAACTTAAAGAGGGTGATATTTTTCAGGTAAAGCGCTTTGTGGCACCGGGGGTTTACAGTGGAACAGAATCCGAGGAAATTCCCTTTGGAGATGACTGGAATCTGGCGGAAATAAATAGCGTATCTCCGAAAACAAGTTATATCGAAGAAAATAATTTTAAAAATGAAAACGGATATATAGAAATTTTTCTTTATAAAGGTGACGGGGACCGGGGAATAGTCGTAGGTAATATTCCGGTGGATCTCTTGGTGGCTCAAGAAGACTATGGAATATCAGCCTTCGGGGTTGGTATTTTTCCGCCAATGGAATCGATAGAGCGACGCTACCTCCGGTATCACCAGGGTCCTGTTCCCCACTACGCCTATGAAGTTCAGAAGAAAGATGGAAAGTGGGCTTTGGTAAACAATCATGAGACTGGATACGAACAGGTTTTCTTGCGACCTTTCGAGCGTGATGGCGAGTGGTACCTGCGTGTCAACATTGTTTCCTACGAGCGAATCGTCGATCTTGTAGAGTTGGAGTTACCAATTACAGGAAGCTTGAAAAATAGCATTATCAATGCAACCGATTCCTATGTGCCTCCATTGTTTAGAGTTTATGAAGATATCAATATTTTGTGAGAAAGACCGGCTATGAAGAGATTTGGTATAGGTATTGCTAGCGCAATTATAATAAGTATTGCGGTGTACTTTCCGCTGAAAAATTATATTCTCAAGAAATACGGAGTATCTGAAGTAACCGTCGCTGTTAGTGTTATTAAGCAGTACTTGGGATTAGAGAAGCCAAATGTAATACAGCAGTCGCCTGCTTATCAGAGAGAAGTACCTGAGAAGCATCCGCAAGCTATAGCAATCGATTCTGAATTTATACCTTTTCGGGACATCGGATCATCGCTGGGCGACCGGGCACTCAGAAATAACAGCATGCTCTGGGCGCAGGGGGGGGCCATATTCGATGCCAATAATGATGGTCGGGAAGATATTTATCTAGCCCACTCTGGGAGGCCTGTGTCAAAAAGGGTTGATGAACGTAATGTTTTGACTGGGGAAACTGTTCCGGCTAAACCCAACGTTCTATACATAAACCAGGGTAATAATGACAGAGGAGAGCCAGTTTATCTAAGTATCCAGGAACTTGCCAAAAACGGTAATGACCTCTTTCTGGAAGAAGAATTGCTCATCGAAAATAAATATAACCCGCGCAATTCCTCAGATGATGATGAGTTCTCTGTAGGCCGTATATCGACTGGTGCTATAGCGGCGGATTTTAACGGAGATGGCCTGTTGGATCTGTATGTACTGGCATCCCACTACGGAATTATGGCGCAGAGTCACGAATTGGGATTTCCATCTTATCCAGCAAAGAACCACCTGGGTAGGGAGGCGCGCAGCGCTCGCGAAGCCGTGGTAGTCCGGACGCCTGCTTTTCTCTGGGGTGAGCTGCAGGACGGCAAAGACGTAATGGTAAATTTTGGTGGACAGCTTGAAGCCGAGGGGAGGAACTCTCTATTTATCAACCGGGGTGATAAGGACGGAGATGGTTTGCCAGAGTGGGAGGACGTGACCCTTGAGGCAGGTGTGGGCGGGAACTGGACTTCGACCAGTGCTGCCGTGGCTGATATCGACAGAGATGGAGATTTGGACTTGTATGTTGCCAACTTTCTCGACCCCGATTATTGGGGATTCGGGGCAAAGTACTTCGCCGGCAATCGCAACCAACTTTATATCAATCAACTCACTGAAACCGGGAATTTGACCTTTCTGGATAAGAGCGAGACCTTCAATGTTGCTGGCCTGCATTTAGAAGAAGATCTCGAGGCCAGCGTGTGGCGAGATAAGCAGCAAGATTTTTTTAAAACCTCGATGCATATTGTGGAGGGTAAGCAGGTTGGCGAGCAGGCTGATCATAGTTGGTCGGCGATGTTCATGGATTTTAATCAAGATCACTGGCCAGATCTTGTTGTTGCCAATGACATGAGCAATCGCCTTAGGATCTATGAAAACGTAGAAGGCAATTCTTTTCGTTACCTGGAAGCTTTCAACGATGCTAATTGGGATGGCTGCTGGATGGGGCTTTCGGCCGGAGATTTAAATGGTGATTTAAAGGAGGAGCTATTAATAGCGAACTGTGGCAGCCAAACCATGTCGGCAAAAAATACCGGATTATTGGTTGATACTGAAGAGGAGCTGAACCTCACTGCACTCGCATACATTAATTATATGAAAGGTAAGAGCACCTTACACCACGCTGTGCTGGAGTATCACAGCGATAGTGGTAAATTTCAGGATCTTTCGGCTGATGTGAAAGTCAATCATTCATCCCATATACCGCCGGATATGTCAAATCCTATGAATTTCACTCAACGTGACAAGGCGTTTTTTGAAAGGAATAGTTTTTCTACAAGTTTACGTGCCTATGAATTCGCCTGGAACATTTCTCTGCTTGATATTGATAATGATCAGGATCTGGACCTGTATATGGCAGGCGCATTGGCTAGGGGTAATGACAATTTCATTGGTGACACACTAGGCAGCCCGGGTCGCCTTCTGGTGAATGAGGGTTCCGACGGCAGTTATGAATTCACGGACAGGACTCTAGAGTATCAATTGTTGGATATTCTACATATGGATTACGCCCACAACCCTCCACGCCGTGTAGCTCCTGGCACTGGTTGGACTAAGAGAGATTACATTTATATAGGTGATACCGATGCCTATAGCGCCAGTGGAGTTGATGCCGCGGAAAGTACTATCCGCGATATTTTTCGTATGCACGAGGCTGCCAGTGCAACTCTCAATGCGGATGTAAATGGAGATGGATTTATTGATATCTTGGTGACTCATACTGGGGGCTATAATTCTATTTCACCCCAGGCGAGAAATCTTAAAGTCGAATTTGGTGGCAGGATTCTTGCTGTTCCGGCTCCCAATAAAGTGGTTAGCCCGCCAACACAGTTTGAGGAAGGTCATACCTCACTGTACATCAACGGTGGTTCAGCTAAAAATTCACAAGGCAATTGGGTAAAGATTAACCTTCGTGATCGGAGTTCAAATAACCTGTACGCGGTCGGTGCCAAGGTAATTGTCAATGAAAATAAACTCTATTACACCCGTATTGGTGGTCCAGTATTTGGTGCTGTCACTACCGACCTGCATATTGGCTTGGGCAATGAGGCTCTACACTCTGTTGACATTACCTGGCCATCCGGTAGTACGAGCACACAAAAGATAGTCCTTGATGGAAAGCTTGTAAATCAAACGATTTGTATTGACAGGGAAATAGGTATTTATAGTTGTGAATCATTATTTTCTTATCAAGAGTAATGCAGCTATAGCTGGCGCATATTTTATTGTGAATACTATGCGGTTAAAAATATAAAAATTTAGCAATCCATATTATGTTTTTTTATAATATTTGTTTTCAGCGAGCCAACTCAGTATGAAAATCACCTTGTGGCGTACCCTGTCAGCAGGTGCTTTTTCTGTGTCTTGCTATTTCTTGTTGATAAGCCTGGTGCATGCACATGAGATTGGCGGCGAAGTTGTTTTGGACAAGCGGTTTTTTTATCATTCGCCTGTATATCAGAATCAATCCCGGCATGAAGACCCTTCGGTTTCGCTGGAGGCTGAATACTACAATAATTGGGATAATAATCGGCATTCTCTAGTATCTTCTATTTTCTACCGCTATCACAATAGTGGTCGAAAACATTTCGATATCCGTGAACTCTATTGGGAAAGTGTCTCAGATTTTTGGGAGATGCGTATCGGGGTGCAAAAAATCTTTTGGGGGGTATTGGAATTTCGGCACTTGGTCGATGTGATCAATCAAACTGATGCGCTGGAAGATCTCGACGCAGAATCCAAACTGGGCCAACCTATGGCCAATTTTACTCTGGTTAGGGATTGGGGAACCTTTGATTTATTTTTAATGCCTTATTTTAGGAAGCGGTCGTTTGCTAATACAGAAGACAGATTTCGAACTCCTCTACCTGTCGACTCCAGTGAGAGTAGCTTTGAATCCGGGGCGGAGGAAAAGCATCTCGATCTGGCTCTGCGGTATGCACATTTAATTGGAGATTGGGAAGTTGGTTTTTCTCATTTCTATGGCACTAATCGAGACCCGAGTTTGATACTGGTAAATCGACTGGATTCCTCACCTGTATTAAGACCCCATTATTCTATTATTCATCAAACTGCACTTGATTTGCAATTGACCACAGGTAATGCCCTATTTAAGTTTGAGGGTTACCGACGTGTGGAAGACAACTCTATCTTCAATACTATGGGTATTGGGTCTGAGTATACTTTTGTAGGGGTAAGGGAATCCGAAATTGATGTTGGAGTCCTGGCTGAATATTACTTTGATGATCGCGGAAATGAAGCCACAACCCCATTTGAGAACGACTTGGCGCTTGGGACCCGTATTGTTTTTAATGATTATCAAACCACCTCTTTGATTGTCGGTACGACTGTAGATATAAAAGACGATAGCCGCTTTTATACCATTGAAGGCTCCCGCCGTATCAGTGACCAGTTGTCAGCAGAATTGAGGGCACGAATATTTTCTAATACGAATGACACTGAATATAGTTATCCATTTCGACAAGACGACTATTTCGAGATTTCAATATCGTATAACTTCTAATTTTACTCGGGAGAATTTATGTTCGTTTGCCTTTACCAGAATTTATTCTCAAATGATTTATGAAGTAGAGAAAACTATATTATGCAAATGATTGGCCAAGATTTAAATTCAGATATTTGCGAAGCCATGAAGATGGGAATGAGGCGGCTTGCATCAGGAGTTTGTATACTCTCTACGAAATGTTCTGCCGGGACGCCATCTGCAATGACGGTTTCTTCGGTCACTTCCGTATCGGATACACCGCCCTCCCTACTGGTTTGTGTTAACAATAGGACATCGACCGGAGAGGTTCTGAGAGAGGGTGTACCTTTCTGCATCAATGTGCTCTCCTATAATCAGGAGCTTATCTCCAGGTATTGTGCTTCGCCAGACTCAAAAAATTTACGTTTCTCTGATAATCGCTGGAAATATGTTAGCAGCAGTGGAGCACCCTATTTGGAGGGCTCTCAGGCAGTCTTTTTCTGTGATCAGGATCAAACTATATCCTATAACACCCACGATATTTTTATTGGACGTATTCAAGAGGTATTGGTAGAGGCTGGGCCAGTATCTTCCCTGATTTATCTCGATGGGAGTTATCAAAGGCTTTGAGAGGGCGGAAAAGAATTCCGCCATTTTTGGCAATGCCTTGGCTAAGTGTTCACTCTGGCCAGCGGGGCTCCGCCATTATAGTTGACCAGCGCCTGCTGGGCCCCCTTGCTGCTCCAGCAATTGTTCCAGCGGCAGCTCAGTGCGATAGCGAACCTGCTTCAGGGAAAAACTGCTCTTGATATGGTCGATACCCGGCAGTTCGGTGAGCTTTTTATCGAGGAACTCCTGGTAGGCCTGCAGGTTGGGAACCACAACGCGAAGCAGGTAATCGAAGTCGCCGGTCATCAGATAGCACTCCATAACCTCCGGCCACTGGCCGATCACAGACTCAAAGTCCTGCAGCTCTTTTTTTACCTGGTGGTTCAGGGTTACCTGAATGAACACGCTGACCGGGAGCCCCACTTTTTGGGGTTCCAGTAGGGTAACAGCGCGCTTGATAAAACCCTGTTCGTGCAGGTTTTTGACCCGGCGGGAACAGGGAGAGGGGGAGAGACAGACTTTTTCCGCCAGCTCAATATTGGCGATGGTGGCGTTCTCTTGCAGTATCTCGAGGATTTTTTTGTCGGTGGCGTCCAGTTGGTAGGCCATAGTGGATAAGTGTCTCCTGTGGTGGATGGCTGCCTATGTCGCACATTGACAAGTCACCGGTTTATGGCTCCAGCCTGAGTGGCAGCGCAGTGAGGACCGACCTCCATCCGCTTCTTCAATATTCTCTAGCAGTGACTATTTTGAGTGTTTTATTGCATATCAGCATTAATCATTAGTGACCCGTGCCGCGATTATGCCCGATTTGGGGTTAAATTGGTATGACCTGCCCTTTGTAGCGGTGATAGCTTAGCCCCCGTAGTAATTAACAAAAGCAGGTGCTACCCATGGCGATGGTTGAAGGTGATCAGGAGCTTGGCTTTGACACGGAGTATTCGCTCCAGGCCGCCTTTACCCGGGAGTCGGGCCGTGTCTTTCTGACCGGTATCGACGCATTGGTACGTCTGCCCCTGATGCAGAAGCGCATGGATGAAATGGCCGGTATTGCCAGTGCCGGTTTTATCTCCGGGTACCGGGGCTCGCCACTGGGAGGCTACGACCAGGCGCTGTGGCGCCACAAGAAGCTGCTTGCCGGGTACGATATCCACTTCGAACCGGGCGTCAACGAGGATCTCGGGGCCACCAATATCTGGGGCACCCAGCTGATTGACCACTATCGCCAGCAGGCGACCCGGGACGGTGTCTTTGCCATTTGGTACGGCAAGGGGCACGGCGTGGATCGCAGTGCCGACGTTTTTCGCCAGGCGAATGTCCAGGGCACCGCCAAGCTCGGGGGGGTATTGGCCCTCTGTGGCGACGATCACACCGCCGAGTCCTCCATGTTCTCCCACAACACTGACCAGATCTTTGAGTCAGTGATGATGCCACTGCTGTTCCCGGCCACTATCGAGGAGTACCTGACCCTGGGTCTGGCGGGTATCGCACTGTCCCGCTTTTCCGGTCTCTGGGTGGGTTTTAAAACCATCACAGAGACGGTGGAGGCCGGTGCCTCCCTGCTGGTTCCGGAGCTGCCACAGTTTGCGGTTCCCACAGATTTTCCCATCCCTCCCCACGGCCTCAATTACGACCCCCACCTGAATTGGCCGGCGGAACGCCTGGAGTACGAGCGCCGTATGATGGAGGAGCGCCTGCCGGCGGCCCAGGCGTTTGCCTTCGCGAACCAACTGGACAGGACCACCCATGGGGCTGATCGCAAGCGTTACGGCATTGTCACCGTAGGTAAGGCCCATGGCGATCTGCTGGAAGCCCTGCAGTTGCTCGATCTGAGCGAAGAGGATCTGCGCCGGGCCGGTATTTCCATTTTTAAGGTGGCCATGTCCTGGCCACTGGAGCCCAAGGGGATTGGTCAATTCGCAGATGGTATGGAACGCCTGCTGGTGGTGGAGGAAAAACGCCCGCTGGTGGAGGATCAGCTGAAAAACCTGCTCTACGGTTGGGACCAGGCGCGCCGCCCGAAAGTGGTTGGCAAGAAAGATCTGAACGGCGAGGACCTGCTGCCGGCAATCTGGGGTTTCGGGCCGGATCAGGTGGCCAAAGCCATGGCCCGCTGGCTGGCGGATACGGACCTGGCGGAAAGATTGATTCCGGCGGCGGAAAAACTGGGTGGCGATGTGCCGCAGAAAACCCCGGGCTTGCTGGTACGGGAGCCGATATTCTGTGCCGGTTGCCCCCACAATACCTCTACCAAGCTGCCCCTGGGCAGCCTGGGCAGTGCCGGTATCGGCTGCCATATTATGGCCCTGGGGAAGGGGTTGCGCACGGATACCTATTCCCATATGGGGGGGGAGGGCGCCCAGTGGGTGGGCCTGCACCGTTTCTCCAGCAAAGGACATATTTTCCAGAATATGGGTGATGGTACCTACAATCACTCCGGCCTGCTGGCCATTCGCCAGGCGGTCGCCAGCCAGGTAAATATCACCTATAAGATACTGCTCAACGATGCGGTGGCCATGACCGGCGGTCAACCTGCGGACGGAGAGGTCAATGCCCCCAGTTTGGCTGCGCAGCTGATCGCCGAGGGGGTTGGCGAAGTGGTGTTGCTGAGCGAAAACCCGGATCACTGGCGGGAGCAGCGCCACAGATTGCCCACCCAGGTGGAGATAATGTGCCGTTCCGAGCTGGATGCAGTGCAGCGTCGACTGCGCGAGACCCCCGGCGTTACCGCAATTATTTACGAGCAGGTGTGTGCGGCGGAAAAGCGTCGGCGCCGCAAGAAAAAACAGATGTTCGATCCCCCCAGGCGCCTGCTGATCAACCACAGGGTGTGCGAAGGCTGTGGTGATTGCAGTGTGCAATCCAATTGCATCGCTGTAGAGCCCCTGGACACGGGATTCGGCCGCAAGCGCCAGATCAATCAGTCCAGTTGCAACAAGGATATGCGCTGTGCGGATGGATTTTGTCCGAGTTTTGTCAGTGTCGAAGGCGGTGAGCTGAAAAAACCACCGGTACAGACTCTGGCGCAGTCCCTGGATGCGGAAATCCGGAAGCTGTCCGCGGCACCGGTAGCCGAGTTGGCGCAGCCCCTGAGTATTCTTGTTGCCGGTATCGGTGGCAGTGGAGTGCTGACGGTGGCGGCTTTGCTGGGTATGGCCGCACACCTGGAACAGAAGGGCAGCAGTACCCTCTATTTCACCGGCCTGTCGCAAAAGAATGGCGCAGTGGTAGCCCATGTGAAAATCGCCGGGACGCCGAAGCAGATTGCCACCGCCCGGATAAGGGACGGTGGTGCAGAGCTGCTGTTGGGCTGCGATATGGTGACCGCCGCTGCTCAGAGGGCCAAGTTTGCTGTGTCCCGGCTGAAGGCGTTGGTCAATGTGGCGGAGGTTCCGGTAGCGGCCAGCGTGCACGAACTGTCCCGGGGGGAGGAGCTTGCCTTTCCGGCCGAGGCCACACAGCAGAGCATCCAGTCACTGAGTGGGGAATACCATGCATTTGATGCCAACAGCTATGCGCAGGCCCTGTTCGGGGACACGGTTACCTCAAATCTGATGATGTTGGGGTATGCAGTGCAGAAGGGGCTTTTGCCCGTTGGCGAGGCGGCCCTTGAGCGCGCAATCGAGCTCAATGGGGTCGCGGTAGAGAATAATCTGCGCGCTTTTCGCGCCGGCCGTTTGCTGGCCGAAGACCCCGCCGCCATTGCGGCGCTGGCGGTCCCGGCACAGCCGGTGCGGTTGCCTCAACCAGACGAGGGCACCGATCAGCTGATCGAACGACTCGGCGCAGAACTGGGCCGTTATCAAAATGATGCCTATGCGCACAGATTCCACCTGGCTATGCGGGCATTGCGGGCGCAGGAGAGCAAGCTGTCACCGGGGCAGGAGTCTCTGACACGGGAGGCGGCACTCAGCCTGTTCAAGGCCATGGCATACAAGGACGAATACGAGGTGGCGCGGCTCTATAGTGGTGCGGACTTTAAGCGGCAACTCGAGGAGACATTTACCGGCCGGTACCGGCTTCGCTTCCATATGGCCCCGCCGCTACTGGCGCGCCCGGACGCCAGTGGCCGGGTGCGAAAGATGGTGCTGGGCCCCTGGGTGGGCCGGCTGATGCCCTTGCTGGCCAAGGCAAGGTTTCTGCGGGGTACGATATTGGATCCCTTTGGCTATAGTCGCGAGCGCCGCAGTGAGCGCCGCTGGGCGCGACAGGTGGAGGAGGCGGTTTACACCGTGGCCACACACTTGCGCCGCGACAATATCGGCCCCGCCCGAGAACTGCTGGAATTACCGCGGAAGGTGCGGGGTTACGGGCATGTGCGGGCACGAAGTTTCGCGGAGGTGAGCGACCGTTGGGATCGGTTGCTGGCGGAATTCAGTGGCCAGGGGACTGGCATATCCCCCCAGGCGGCCAGTGTTTGAGCGGGGATGTCTCTAGCAGGCTGTTGGAATTCGAAGAATTTCGACGCCTGGTGCCGCAATATGGATGTTCCGGCAAAATCGGCGACGCCTAAGTCGTTGATTTTGGGGGAAAAGTGAAAATCACATTTTCGCTTTTCGTGTGTTGAAACAGGCAGGATGTCTTTTTCAACAACCTGCTAGGGAGCCTCTGATTAATTCAGTACTGCGTCAGGGGAGCCTGAGGTTGCACCGACTTAATCAGAGGTTCCCAAGCAAAGTTTGCGAAAGTTTGCTTCGCAACCTCCGCAACTTTGGGCATTATGTACCGGCCAGATTCAACAATGGAGCACCGATGAAGTATCTAGTTTTAACCTTTTCAGTAATGAGCTTTGCTCATACAGCCCATGCTGACGATGGGTGCCGAACCGAAGAAGGTCTAAATGAAGGTAGTCCTCTTGTTCAGGTAGCTCCCAAGGTGGGTTGGGGAGTTAAGGACGGCTCTTGTTCGGTCGTTTCCTTCAAGCTGATTGAAAAACCCGGGTCAGTGGGTAAAGCACTTATTCCCGCTGAAATAGATATCGTCTCCGGCAGCAGTAGATCACTCAATAAAAGCGTGGCATCAGCTGTTTCAAAATGGCTTTACACTGCGAAGGCACATGACACAGAGACAATTTACCAACATGCGTACCTTTATCAAAAATAGACACATAACAAGTACGGCCTGCGAGGACCGCCTTACAGTCGGCCTAAGCCGTAGGCGCTAAACATATGAAAATCAGAATTATCACTTTAATATTTATCTTATTTTTTACAGGATGCAGCACTATCGAAGTACTACTTGTGAAAGATGCCCCCTCATTCAAAAACGAAGTGGCATTAGGAAGTCCAGTTAATGAGCCCCCAAGAAAATACCCCAAAAATATGCTTGAAGCTGGTCAAGAAGGGTGGGTTATTCTCAAAGTGGATATAGATGAGACTGGTGTGCCAAATAACATTAGGGCTGTTGATTGCAGTCCCTATAGAGATTTCGTTAAAGCGGCAAAATACAATGTACGCGGAAGTATTTTCGCCCCGCACATAGTAAATGGGCAGGCAGTCTACCTAAAAGACTATATTCTGGTTACTAGTTTTAAGTTGTCAGAGGAGTGGCTTAAGGAAGTTAAGCAGCAGCGCCAGCGTAAAAAGTACGCTGGCTGGACCTCGCAGAATTCCCTCGGCCGCTGTTAACTGTGTTATGTGTCTAATTGAAAATGAGAAAGAATCTCGAGAAAGTATGGATATTTCCATTGGTGCTAGCGCTGGCTGTAATACTTGCATTTACGACAGTGCTGATGGGGCTTTCCCCGATGCCTTACTATTTTGGCTTGGTCATACCATATCTCGTAGTTGGCAACCTGGGGTTATTTGCCTATGTAGCGGCTAGGCAAAGGAAGCAGTTGCTAAAGGTGCCTTTGGTTAGTATTATTTCGCTAGGACTGGCATATATATGGGCAATACAATCGGCGTAAGTACCAAATACTGAACAAGCAAAGGCTGCATCGCTCTGCGTGCTGGATGGGCTCATGCGCACCGATGTGCCAGGCATTCAATATGATTAGAATATTTTTTCTACTCTCATTGATATTGCTTTCCCAGCTAGCAAGCGCGTCCTCAAGGCTAATAGTTCCTTGCTATGAGCTGGATCTAAAAGGAACATTGATTGATCCATTCAATAGGGTGTCATTATCAACTACTCTTAATCAAAAGGATAAATCGATCGCCTCATTTGCTCTAGTGATTGGTGCTCGAAAAGTAAACATTGACCGTAAAGTGAGCCTTCCAGAACAAGGAATAGACTTAAGTAGTTTGGAGCTTACGCAAGAATCTTCCCACTACCCCGATTCGGAAAAACTTGGGTCGTGGGCGTTGGTCCAGCTACTTTAACGATTTCGTATAAATATTATCCCGCTGACAATTGTGATTCTGATGTGGGTGAAGTTTACATGAATGTAAAAATGGCCACTCTTGAAAGTACAGTTGAGAAATATTGCAGTGGCCCACCAGAAGCCTAGTGGGCCATGCGGTTAATTAGGTAACACATTTTTGGCTCGCTGCACTGAAGCCAGTACCGTGTCGGCGCTCTTTGTCCATTTAAATGGTTTGGCAAGATCGCGGTTATGAACACGAATAAATCGCTGCAGCTCGGCCTT
>NZ_JBFLAB010000039.1:0-41076 GCF_040742695.1 Microbulbifer discodermiae
CTGCTGAAGCGAGGTGCTGCGAATCCAGCTTTCCAGGATTGCTGCATCATGAGCGGTAATTGTAAAAACGTCCGGAGTATCCATGGGGCAAGTATACATGAAATCAAATCACGTAACCTTATTTTCCGCATAGCCCACTAGTCCAGCCTACAGTCGTAAAACTCCTCTTCCGGTAGAATTATAGGGATTGTCCATGGATATTCTATAGGCTATTCGAGCAGAGTAGGGCCTGCACACTTTGCTCAACTGTATTGCGTCAATCTCTTGGGTCTGCTGAGGACCGTCACTGCCTGGTTTCACTCTTTGGGTGCGATCGAATCTTTCATGGATACCGATTCGTTTGTCAGCCGGTCTCACTGGACGTTGTGCCCTCGATCTAATACGGATGTGGGGGCGCCTGGCTTGCCGGGAGGTAGCAGGCTCCCCGGTTGCTTAAAGTCCGTTCATCACCTATACACTCGAAATACCGTGAGAGGGGATTCCGGCGGAGGCAAATCCCACGACAAGAAACCATAGGTTGAAAGGAAACCCTATGCTGCAGAAAGCTTACCCCTACTATCTAGCTAATGAGGCTGTATACGCCAACGGGGAATTGGAAGTTATTGACAAATACTCCGGAAATTTGGCGACCCGGGTGGCGATGGCGGATACAGATGCCATCGATAACGCGATCACTTGGGCGGTGAAGGCTGAAAAGCCTATGGCACAGCTGCCACCTTACCGGCGCCAGGATGTTTTAAAGCACTGTGTACAGCGTTTTCAGGAGAGATTTGAGGAATTGGCGGAATCCCTGTGTATCGAGGCGGGCAAACCTATTCACGATTCCCGGGGGGAGGTGAACCGCCTGATCGATACCTTTCGTGTGGCATCCGAGGAGGCTGTACGTATAAATGGTGAGATTCTCAACCTGGAAATCTCAAAGTTATCTGTAGGGTATCGGGGTTTTGTCAAGCGGGTTCCGGTTGGAGCCTGCTCCTTTATATCACCGTTTAACTTTCCGTTGAATCTGGCTGCGCACAAGGTGGCACCGGCCATTGCATGCGGCTGCCCATTCGTCTTGAAACCTGCGAGCCGGACACCGATTGGCGCGCTGATTATTGCCGAGACTCTGGCCGAAACGGACCTGCCTAAAGGCGCTTTTTCCGTGCTGCCCTGCCATAGGGAGGGCGCCGAACTTTTCACGGTAGACAACCGCTTTAAGCTGCTCAGTTTTACCGGTTCTCCGGCGGTGGGCTGGGATTTAAAGGCCAGGGCAGGGCATAAGAAAGTGGTATTGGAATTGGGAGGCAATGCCGCCTGTGTGGTCGATGAAAATACCGATCTGGACGATGCTGTTCAGCGCCTGATTTTCGGTGCCTTTTATCAGTCGGGACAGAGTTGTATCAGTGTACAGCGAATCTATGGCCATAAAAGTATTTACAGTGAATTGAAAACGCGCCTAGTGGAGAGTGTTCAGAAACTCAGGAAAGGGGATCCAAAAAAGGAGGATACCTTTATCGGCCCGATGATCTCAGAGGGCGAGGCGGAGCGACTGCAACGCTGGGTGGATGAGGCGATTGCGACGGGAGCCAGGCTTTTGTGTGGTGGCAAGCGCGATGGCGCTATGCTGGACCCGACCCTGCTGGAAAATGTGAGTCACGATTGTGCTCTGGTGCAACAGGAGGCTTTTGGTCCGGTGGCCGTATTGGAGTCATTTGACAGCTTTGATGAGGCGCTGGAGAGGGTAAATGACAGCGCATTCGGCTTGCAGGCTGGAATTTTCACCAGGGATTTGTACAGGGCGCAAAAGGCCTGGGACAGGCTGGAGGTGGGTGGTGTCCTGATCGGAGAGGTTCCCAGCTGGCGCGTAGATAATATGCCCTATGGTGGAGTCAAGGACTCCGGCCTTGGCCGGGAGGGGATACGCTGGGCTATTGCGGATATGACGGAAGAGCGATTGTTGGTGATACGGACTGCGCAAATCTAGTTTAATGGGTTTCTTCAGTCTTTATTTGCAGGCTGATAAAGCTGAGTAGATCCTCGACCGTCACTAAAAATCTAGGTTTGGTGATTTTATTGGCAATAGATTTACCGATGTGTTTCTGGCCACGGGTAGTTATTGGAATATTTCATAGTCCGGCACGAGCGGGTGGTAGAGAGTCGGCAAATTTGTCGTGTTGGTAAGTGAATTCCGTTTCTTGGGTGCTGATGCAGATGGCACTACGGATATTTTAAGAAAAAGCGGTGGCGCCAAGTATGTATCTTGACCCGGCACCACTAGATGGCAGCTACTCAATACTGATATGTGGTCCTTTCCAATACGCTGATCGTCGATTTTGACGGCGATGGTTTTACCGATGTCCTCAGGATCAACTATTATGGTTGGGATTTGAGCATATTGGGCCATGCACCTTGGGAGTGGGCGAAGAAATTGACTTATTTACTCACGAAAATTTTGCGTGTAGAGAAATTTAATAATGATGGGTCCGCCGATATTCTTGCTCTTTACCATTCAAAATGGCACAAGATTTATGCAAGACCAAACGGTCCAGGTAACCTAAGGAACGTCTGAATAACTCAACAATCGCTACGGCAGTATCAGCTAATGGGCTGCCGGCACCGCTTATGGTAGAGATCAACTGTCTTGAATAAGCTCTCCAAATAACTCTTTGACTTTGATCTTGGCGTCTTGGAGTGCGGTGCGCCCTTTTCCGGTGATGGTGTAAACACGTCTGGGCGCGCGTGCACCACTTTTGGTGCTGGAAATCAAATAGCCTTTTTTTTCCAATCCGTGCAGCATGGGGTAAAGGGTGCCAGCACTAATATTGTATCCGTGTCGCTGTAATTCCTCTATGATCCCAAGGCCAAATACAGCTTCTTTATCGGCATGATACAGAATATGTAGGCGAATCAGGCCGCCGTATAGATCTTTGTCTGTCACCTTTTTCTTTTGCCATTTTTTGCTCTCAGTTGGCAATCTATAGCCAGCTGAACAAGGTTTCGGGATTTATGTAGGTTCAAGCTGTGAGGTTCAGGCCGCTACCCCTAAAAACCCAAGCCATCCCAGCCCTACTATCATAACAGTCGGAAGTGTGCTGCTGCTCCAATAGCGGGGCCGGGGGCATTGTACTTGCCGGGCGCTGCGCACGCATCGCTGTCAGTATAAGGCATGGAGTCGCACTTGGACGCGCCCATTTTGCAGGATTGTCGGCAGCTGAGCTATTAGCACAGCGAAGGGTGGAAGCGCTGTGATGTTGCAGCGACTATGGGGCTTTGCTAATGTATCGAAATTCGATATTATCTTAAAGAGACAGCCCGGAGTATGCGAGCTGCTATGCATACCCGATGCCACTGCTTATGTAGTGACAGCCTTAAGGCCAATGGGGACCTAGTCGGTAGATGAGCAATCTGTGCTAAACCGTGGCTGGACGGGTGCGGAAAATTACCCGGTCGATTTCAGCAGACAGGTCTGTTGCTAACTGGTGATTTGGCCATTGGAAAAGACAGTGGGGTCTGGGTGTCAGGGCGATTTGTGTCACCCGTCCCCTGCAGTAGTAAATAGTCAATTTGGCAACCGTAAGCTTCATCCTGGGAGGGATTA
The DNA here is from genome assembly GCF_040742695.1 of Microbulbifer discodermiae. Lineage (NCBI taxonomy): Bacteria > Pseudomonadati > Pseudomonadota > Gammaproteobacteria > Cellvibrionales > Microbulbiferaceae > Microbulbifer > Microbulbifer discodermiae. The sequence continues at coordinate 3,581 of NZ_JBFLAB010000039.1, forward strand.
AGGTGAATACTCTATTGTTCGGCGGGCACAAGGCAAAGTCTTGCGACAACGCTACCATTTTCATCCGACTGGCGGTGGGCCTGGCTGTTTTCTTTCCCGAGGGGCTGCAAAAAGTGATGTTTGCCGACATTCTTGGAGCGGGGCGTTTTGCACGGATCGGCATTCCCGAGCCGGAATTTTTCGGCTACTTCGTGGGAGTTGTTGAAATTCTGTGCGGCTTGATGATTATTTTTGGAATCGCCACACGCCTGGCGACTGTCCCGCTGATTATCACTATGTGTGTTGCACTGGTATCCACTAAGCTGCCAATCCTGCTGGGGCACGATTGGTGGGTCTTTCATGTAAGAGAATTGAGTCGTTACGGGTTTTGGAGTGCCCAGCATGAAGCGCGAACTGATATGGTGATGCTGCTGAGCCTTGTATTCCTTTTTATAGCGGGTGCCGGGCGCTGGTCGGTGGATCGCTGGTTGTGGCGCAATCAGAAGCATGGAAATGGGGCTAACACCATTTAAGCGGAGGTTACAGCTTATATCGGGGACAATGCCGCTTCAGGGTGAGCGGAGCTGAAGGGTGGGGCAACCTGGCCCAAAACGGGTTGATGAGTAGAGTTGGATCCGGGCGGGACAGGGTGTCATATGCCAGTTCCGTCTGGGGTCGGAGAAGGCCTGGGGAAATGGCACTCGAGGACGAATCAGGCAGCGACACTAGCCGGTAAAACTTCTTTTACCAACTTGAAGTAGACGGTATACACTTCCGGCTCCCGGCCTTCCCGTTCCACCAGGAAAAAGGGTGCCCGGTCGACCCCATACTCTTTCGCCACCCGCATCCCGGGGCTTTGCGCATCGCGCGAATCGGCAATCAGGGTTTGATCGATAAAACGCATCTGGTCGTTGTCTTCCAGTTTGCGTTGCACGTCCCTGCACTTGGCACAGGGTGAGCCATCAGCCAGTATTTTTTTGACCAGGGTAATCTTCACACTGAATCTCCGAGTGTCACCGATTGATCATTCCCACCAAGAAGAGGGAGTCCACACGGGAGACGGAAATCTAACAAAAATATCAATAACCAGGAAATATCAAAAAAGGATACTTTTATAACTTTTAGATGTATCCACTGGGTGGATTAGGGTTCCTGGGCGCCCGGTGAGGATGGAAGCTGTTCCAGTGTGTCCAAAAGCATGCGCACCTTGTGCAGGCATTCGCGGTATTCCGCCGTCGGGTCTGAATCCGCCACTATGCCGCCGCCGGCGGCGCAGGTCAGCTGTTTGTCATCGGCGCTAAAGGTGCGAATCGCGATATTGGTGTCGGCGCGACCGCAACTGCTGATATAACCGAGAGTACCGCAGTAGGCCCCGCGGGGGCTGAGTTCCAGCTGGCGGATTATTTCCATGGCCCGCCGCTTGGGTGCTCCGGTGACCGAACCGCCGGGGAAACAGGCGGCCATCAGGTCGGGGAAATTGCAGTGGGTGGGGAGTTCGCCGGTGACCGTGCTGACCAGGTGGTGCACATTGGCGAAGCTGGCCAGTTCAAACAGCTGTGGTACCCGCACGGTACCGGGCCGGCACAGCTTGCCGATATCGTTGCGCAGCAGGTCCACGATCATCAGGTTTTCCGCGCGGTCCTTGCGGCTTCTGGACAGTGCAGTGGCTACTTCCCTGTCCCGTGCCGGGTCCGGGTGGCGCGGCGCCGTGCCTTTGATGGGCTGGGTCTGCACCCCTGCGCCGGCGGCGCCGATGAAGCGCTCCGGGGAAAGGCTTAGCAGGTAGCCCTGGGGCAGTTCCATATAGGCGGAAAAGGGGCCCGCAACCCGCTCCCGCAGGGCGAGATAGGCACGAAACAGATCCCCTTCATAGGGGGCCGTGAAGCGCTGGGTAAAGTTGGCCTGATAGATGTCGCCAGCGAGGATGTAGTCGAGGATCTGATGGACTTTCTCCTCGTACGCCGACTGGTCCAGCTCAGCGCTGAAGGCGGACAGCAGCCGGAAAGGGCGGAGTTTCGGCGCCTGCTGCCAGGAAACGGTGGAAAAACGGGCGATGACTTCCCGAATCTGCAGTTGGGTACAGACTGGGTGAAATACCAGGTGAGAGGCCCGCAATTTGTGATCCACTACCAGGGCCCAGCCATAGAGGCCAAAAAAGCCTCCGCCCAGCTCTGTTGGGCGTGAGTCTGCAGGGAGGAAGTTATCGCGCATACCCAACTCGTAGCCGGCATAGCCGATGGCGCCTCCGCAAAATGGCAGTTGGGCGTCGCCTTCGACGGGGCTCAGTTCACACAGCAGGTCGTCCAGCTGGGTAAAAGGGTCCAGGGTATCCCAGGCCAGCGACAGGGTCTGAAGCGGGTCGGCGGCGAGGATGTCGAAGCGCCCCCCGGGTGCCTGCGGCTGGCCGCTGTCCAGCCACACCGGTACCGGCATATCCGCAATGGCCTGGAATGCCATGGCGGTATTGACGGAGTAGGGCAGGGAGACAATCTTCAGTGAGTTCATCTTGGCATCTGTGGGGCCCATTGCCGCTGTCAGTCGGCGGTCTGGCCCTGGCTCAACAAAAAGGCGGCTACTTTAACCGAAACGGCGCTCAATGCCAGCCTGGGACATCAATCTGGTGGCTAGTTCCTCTACCGATAACTGAGTGGCGTTGAGGAAGGGTATCTGCGCCCTGCGCAGCATCTGTTCCACCTGCCGAACCTCAAATTCACACTGTTCTAGGGAAGCGTAGCGGCTGTTGGCGCGCCGCTCCTGGCGAATCTGCATCAGGCGGCGGGGATCTATGGTGAGACCGAACAGTTTGTCGTGGAATGGCCGCAGCACCCTGGGCAGGGCGGTGGAGTCCATATCCTCCTCGGTGATGGGATAGTTGGCCGCCCGCAGGCCGAACTGCAGGGCCATATACAGGCAGGTGGGTGTTTTCCCGCAGCGGGACACCCCCAGGAGTATGACATCCGCCTGTTCAAACTCGCGTACCCGCCGGCCATCATCGTTGTCCATGGCGAAATGGACCGCTTCGATTCGCTCCGAGTAGCGGCGGTCGTCGGCGATGCCGTGGGACACATTGACCATTTGCGCCGGATCCCGCCCAAACAGTTTGGCCAGCGGGGTCAGGTAACTCTCAAACACGTCCAGCATCAGTGCGGAACTGCAGTGTAGTTGCTGCCGGATATGGTCGGACACGATGCTGGTGATCATGACCGGCCGCAGCCCAGATTCCGCGGCGCACCGCTCTATGCGCTCCAGCGCCCGCTGCACCTTGTCGGTGGAGTCGATGTAGGGCAGGGTGACCTGCTCCACCTTTTCCCCGTGGAACTGGGCCAGGAGGCTGTGCCCTATGGCCTCTACCGTGAGGCCGGTGCCATCGGAGATGAAAAATACCGAGCGCTTTCTTTCTGTCATGTGGGTTACTGGCTTCCAATAGCCGCCGCCGCGGCAGCTTGTAGATTTTTTACAACATTTTGTCAGTTTTTCGGGGGGTATGTTTTACAAACCCCTTCCTTATAATCGACCGCCTCAATTCCTGCTGCTGAGGGCTTGCACTTGACGAACTTCACGCTTGAATTCGCACATCTGGGCATGGGCGACGTCGACAGGGTCGGGGGCAAGAACGCCTCTTTGGGAGAGATGATCTCGGGGCTGGCCGGGGCCGGCGTCGAGGTCCCGGGGGGCTTCGCCACCACCGCGGACGCATTCCGCACCTTTCTGGCCGGTGATAACCTGGAGCAGCGCATCGCCGACCGCCTCCTGTCTCTGGACGTTGCCGATGTTACCGCATTGGCGGAGGCAGGGGAGGAAATCCGTGGATGGATCCTGGCCACTCCTTTTCCGGCGGGGCTGGAGCAGGAGATCCGGAGCGGCTACGAGTCGCTGGGCGGCGGCGAGACCGCTGTAGCGGTGCGCTCTTCGGCGACGGCTGAGGACCTCCCGGATGCATCCTTCGCCGGCCAGCAGGAAACTTTTCTCAATATCCGCGGCATCGACGCGGTGCTGCAGGCGGTGAAAGAGGTCTTCGCATCTCTCTATAACGACCGCGCCATTGCCTACCGGGTCCACTCCGGTTACGCCCATGCGGGCGTGGCACTGTCGGCCGGTATCCAGCATATGGTGCGCAGCGAGACCGGCGCCGCCGGGGTGATGTTCACGCTGGACACGGAGAGCGGATTTCGCGATGTGGTGTTTATCACCTCCGCATTCGGTCTCGGCGAAACGGTGGTTCAGGGGGCTGTGAACCCGGACGAGTTCTATCTGTATAAGCCGGCCCTGAAAGCCGGCCGCCCGGCAATCCTGCGCCGCAACCGGGGCAGCAAGGCCATCAAAATGGTATATGGCGAGAGCGGCATTGGGGGTCGGTCGGTGCAGACAGTGCCGGTGGCGGAAGAGGACCGCCAGCGCTTCTCCCTCTCCGACGAGGACCTGACCAGCCTGGCGATGCAGGCCTGTCGGATCGAGGAGCACTATGGCCGGCCGATGGATATCGAGTGGGCCAAGGACGGGGACAGCGGCAAACTCTATATTGTTCAGGCGCGCCCGGAGACGGTTTGCTCGCAGCGGCAGGGTACCAGTATCGAGCGGTTTCATCTGCGGGAGCGCGGCGAAACTCTGTGCGAGGGGCGGGCGATAGGCCAGCGTATTGGTGCCGGCAAGGTGCGGGTGCTGGAATCGCCCGGGGACATGGCCGCGATGCAGGATGGCGAAGTGCTGGTTACGGATATGACGGACCCGGACTGGGAACCGGTGCTGAAAAAAGCCAGCGCTATTGTTACCAACCGCGGCGGCCGCACCTGCCACGCAGCCATCATTGCGCGGGAGCTGGGTATTCCCGCTGTTGTAGGTTGCGGCGATGCGACCCAGGTGCTCAGGGATGGCACTCCCGTCACCGTCTCCTGTGCAGAGGGTGACACGGGGCTGGTGCTGTCCGGAGAGCTGGATTTCGAGCGCAAGGAAACCGAGGTGGGAGCCATGCCGGACCTGCCTTTCAAGATTATGCTCAATGTGGGCAATCCGGATCGCGCCTTCGCTTTTAGCCAGCTGCCGAACACCGGTGTGGGGCTGGCGCGGCTGGAATTTATTCTCAATCGCATGATCGGAATTCACCCCAAAGCCCTGTTGGAACTCGACCGGCTTCCCGAGGACCTGCAACAGTCAATCCGCGCGCGCATCGGTGGTTACGCTTCACCGGAAAATTTTATTGTGGAAAAGCTGGCGGAGGGTATCGCCACCCTGGCGGCGGCATTCGCACCCAAGCGCGTGATAGTCCGCCTGTCGGATTTTAAGTCCAATGAATACGCCCACCTTGTGGGGGGGCAACTGTACGAGCCCAGTGAGGAGAATCCCATGCTGGGCTTTCGCGGCGCGGCCCGCTATCGCTCCGAGGATTTTCGCCAGTGCTTTGCCCTGGAGTGCCGGGCACTGAAAAAGGTCCGCGATGAAATGGGGCTGGACAATGTGGAGATTATGGTGCCCTTTGTGCGCACGCCGGCGGAGGCCGCAGACGTAATCGAATTGCTTGCCGAAAACGGCCTCAAGCGGGGGGAAGCCGGCCTCAAAGTGATTATGATGTGCGAGTTGCCCTCAAATGCGCTGCTGGCGGATGAATTTTTACAGTATTTTGACGGTTTCTCCATCGGTTCCAACGACCTCACCCAGTTGACACTGGGCCTGGACCGGGACTCCGGCCTGGTGGCGGAACTGTTCGACGAGCGCAATCCGGCGGTCAAAATGCTGTTGTCGAAGTCCATACAGGCGTGCAAAAAGGCTGGAAAATATGTCGGCATCTGTGGCCAGGGGCCCTCGGACCACAAGGATTTTGCTCGCTGGCTGATGGACGAGGGTATCGACAGCGTATCCCTGAACCCGGATACGGCCGTGGATACCTGGCTCTTTTTAGCCGGTGAACAGGGCTGAGGCTACTGTAGAAGCGGTCTTTTTAGGCCGCTTTAACTTTTTTGAACCCTGTTTGCAACACTATCTCTCCCACCGCAAGATGGTCCCGCCCGGGGCGCTAAAACGTCAATTTTGTTCCATTCCCCCATTTGGCTGCGACTGGTTTTCAGTCTAAGAACATTCTTCAGATTCCTATCAGCAGGCTCCCAGAGAATTATTCGGTCTAACTGCTCGGGCCACAGGCAATAGAATCGAAATAACTGTCAGGCCAAAAGGAAAAGCCAGCGTTGGTCCGTACCGGCCCGCACCAGGTCGCCGGACAACATATCAGGTGCGCCGGGACTTTACAGCGAAGCCTGTGAACAAAACACAGGGGCGGGTTACGACAGTTTCCGAGAATAATGTAAACAGCCGCGATATTTTACTACGACCCGAAACGCCATTGGGCTATCGGGTTGTGGGGATTCAGCCGGGGACATCTCCGTCATGCGGGATCCCTGGGAGTCAGCGGCCGGGTCGGGTAGGGGAAGGACCGTCTGACCAAGTAGGTGAGGTGACTTATGTATGCAATCCGGCAAACGTGGAGTCCCGTATTCTATGTATTGTGCCTGTTGTTCATCGCCGCACTCCTTACCCCGGTGCCAGCCGCGGCCAAGCCCGCAAACTGGTTCGATGAGGCCGCGGCGGCGAACTCCGGGGGGGCTCCATCAATCAAGATATCCCTCAGCCAGCAACGGGCCTATTTTTACAAAGGCGGTCGGTTGGTTGGGGTATCCAAAGTATCCTCGGGCAAAAAAGGCTATAGCACCAGACCCGGCCACTTTCGCGTACTGTCCAAACACCCCCGCCACCGCTCGACCGTTTACGGCAGCTATGTGGACAGAAACACGGGGCGTGTGGTGAGGTCAGACGTGAATACTCGTAAGCATCGCCGGCCGCCCGGAACCTATTACCGCGGCGCCAAGATGCATTATTACATCCGCTTTAACGGTGGTATCGGCATGCATGCCTCCGGCAATGTGCCCAACTACCCGGCCTCCCACGGCTGTGTGCGGATGCCGCCACATATGGCGCAGAAATTCTATCGCTATGCGCCGGTGGGTACGCGGGTGCGTGTCGTTTGGTGACCGGCTCGGGTTTGCGACACAGGTGCGCAAACCCTCCACTGCAAACCAAGCAGTTACACGCTTGGCTTGCGGTCCGAACATCTGAGTTCGGGGTCGCAGGCTGCTGGAAAGAAATTCTCAGCAGCCTGCTGGGATTCGCGAGCCCGACGACATAAATACGCCTTGTCCCGGCACTGGATGGCTTTATTAACGCCGGGGCAGGTGGCGGAATTTTCACTTTTCGATGTTTCCGGGTGACGCTTGTTCCCACTGAAAATCCGGTTATGATCCTTTTGTCGGACCGGGAATTTCGAATACGGCCTGCCTGACATGGGTACTACTGGCGCTTCAATCCTTGTGAATAGCTCCATAATTCTCACCGCGTGTCACCTATGCTAGAGGGTATGGACGGCGGGGAGGGAAACTCCCGGCCCGGTATGTGAGCGCCGGGACCACTGGGGTCGGAAGCTTGTTAATCTGCCGCTTCGGCAGCCAATCACCTGGAAACTACCGATGAGCGATCTGCGCAAGAAATGGATCACCAGTCCGCTTCTCAATTTTATCAAGAAGGTTTTGCCGCCCATTTCGGAAACGGAGCGGGAGGCGATGGAAGCGGGGGAAGTCTGGTGGGATGCGCAGCTTCTGTCGGGCCATCCGGCGTGGGATCAACTCCTGGGCATGGGGCCGCCGTCCCTGAGCGAAGAGGAGCAGGCCTTTCTCGATGGCCCCACAGAAGAACTCTGTCGCATGATCGACGACTGGCAGATCAGTTTTGAGGATCGCGATATCCCGCAGGAGGTTTGGACTTTTCTTAAAAAGGAGCGGTTTTTCGGCATCATTATTCCAAAGGAATACGGTGGCCTGGGGTTTTCTCCCACGGCCCACGCGGAAATCGTTACCAAGATATCAACCCGCAGCACCACCGTAGGGGTCACGGTGATGGTGCCAAACTCCCTCGGCCCCGGCGAGCTGCTGGCGGCGCACGGCACCAAGGAGCAAAAAGACTATTACCTGCCGAGACTGGCGGATGGCCGCGAACTGCCCTGTTTCGGGCTCACCGGTGTCGAAGCCGGTTCCGATGCCGCATCCATGACCGATACGGGCATCGTCTGCTACGGGGAATATAAGGGAGAGAAGACCCTGGGCATGCGGGTGAACTGGCACAAGCGCTATATCACTCTGGCGCCGGTGGCCACTATCCTGGGGTTGGCATTCAAACTCTACGACCCGGACCACATTCTGGGTGAAGAGGAGGAACTGGGCATCACAGTGGCCCTGGTGCCAACCGACACCCAGGGGGTCACCATAGGCCAGCGCCACCTGCCCGCCATGCAGGCGTTCCAGAATGGTCCCAACTGGGGCAAAGATGTTTTTATCCCCATGGAGTGGATCATTGGCGGACGCGAGAATGTGGGTCGCGGCTGGCAGATGCTGATGAGCGCACTGGCCGCGGGACGCGGTATCTCCCTGCCATCGCTTTCCACTGGTGGCGCGAAAATGGCGGCCAGGCTGACTGGCGCCTACGCGAGAGTCCGCGAGCAGTTCGGTATTCCCATCGGCAAGTTCGAGGGGGTGCAAAGGCGCCTGGCGGAAATCGCGGGCATTGCCTATGTGCTGGATTCCGCCCACAAGACCACTACCCGGGCGCTGGACGACGGTCTCAAGCCAGCGGTGGTTTCCGCCATAATGAAAGCCCACGCCACCTGCGGTTTGCGCGAAGCCATCAACGATGCGATGGATATCCACGCCGGCAAGGCGATTATGGACGGGCCCTTGAATTACCTCGGTAACCCCTATCGCGCAATACCGGTGGCGATTACGGTAGAGGGTGCCAATATTCTCACCCGTAGCTTGATGATCTTTGGCCAGGGCGCCATCCGCTGTCATCCGTATCTGCTGGAGGAGATGTTCGCGGCGGAGAACCCGGACCGCGAGGAGGGTCTGAGGCAACTGGATAAGCTCTTGCCAAAGCATATGTGGTTCCAACTTAAAACCCTGGGGCGCGGTGTTTTTCACGGCTGGACCGTCGGGCTTTTTGCCAGCAGTCCCCGGGGCGTGGGTTCCGCGGCCAAGTACTATCGCCAGCTCAACCGCTATTCGGCCATTCTCACGTTGGTGACGGAAATATCCCTGATGTCCCTGGGTGGAGAGCTGAAGCGGAAGGAGCTGATTTCGGCCAGGTTGGGGGATGTACTCAGCCAGCTGTACCTGCTCAGTTCCACCCTCAAGCGCTTCAAGGACGACGGCAGTCCCGATGCAGACAGGCCGCTGCTGGAGTTTGCCATGCGCGCGGGGCTGCACAAAATCGAAGTGAGTCTGCTGGAGGTGTTCCAGAACTTTCCACATAGATTCCTCGGTCAGTTGATGCATTTTCTCACCATGCCCTGGGGCCACAGTGTGCACACTGCTTCGGACCGGCAGGCGCGCGCCTGTGCGGAATTGCTGATGGAGCCCTCGGAGACCCGCGACCGCCTGACTAAAGGCGTGTTTCTCGGCAATCCCGGTGATGGTGTGGATATCGTTGAACAGGCATTCAATAGCGTCTGTGCCACCCAGTCGGCCCGCGACAAGATGAAAAAGGGCGGGATACGGCCACTGAACCGCGACGCCATCCAGCAGGCTCTGGATGCGGCGCTGATCAACGAGGAAGAGGCCGCATCTCTGAGAGAAGCTGCGGACGCGGTATACCTGGCCCTGCAGGTGGATCACTTCGATCACCTGAGCCCCTGTGGGGACAGGGCCAAACACGAACAGCTGGGTTAGCCGGCAGGCAATCAGGGCAGGGGGCAAATAGGGGTTTTTTATTGGACAGGCAACCGCTTCGCCTCAACAGCGCAACCGCAGCCGTGGACGCCGTGCTGGAAAAACTCGGCAAGCGCGTGGTCCTGGGGCTGCCCCTGGGCCTGGGTAAAGCCAATCACTTCGCCAATGCACTCTATGCGCGCGCGGCCGAGGATCCCTCGATTTCCCTGACCATTTTCACCGCGCTGACGCTGGAGCGCCCGTCGGGAACCGGCGAGATAGGGCGGCGTTTCACACAGCCGCTATTGGATCGCCTTTACAACCAGTACCAGGAACTTGCCTATACCCAACCGCGGCACAGGGGAAAGCTGCCACCCAATATCCAGGTGTGCGAATTCTTTTTGCTCACTGGTGCATTTCTCCACAACGCGGAGGCACAGCAGAGCCATGTGTGCGCCAACTACACATTGGTGGTCCGCGATCTGCTGGACCGGGGTGTCAATGTGATCGCGCAGATGGTGTCGCCGGGGGCCGGGGGCGATACCTTCAGCCTCAGCTGCAACCCGGACCTGACTCTGCCCCTGTTGCGGGAAACCCGCCAGATACCCGACTACCAGTTGCTGGTCGTGGGCGAGTCCAATCCGCAACTGCCCTATTTGACAGGCGACTGTGAACTGCCGGCGACGGAGTTCGACCTGATTCTGGAGGGGGAGCAGTTTGATACGCCGCCTTTCCCGGTGCCGTCGCTGCCGGTGAGTTTGACTGACTACGCCATTGCACTGCAGATTTCGACTTTGATCGCAGACGGCGGCAGTCTGGAAATTGGTATTGGCACTCTGGGAGATGCCATCTGCCATGTGCTCGGCATACGCCAGACCGATAATGACTCCTATCGGCGCCTGTTTACAGCGGTGAATGCCGATGACAGCCTGATGCTGCGCGAGCGCCTCCCGCCGCAACTGGAGTCGTTTATCCGCGGGCTCTATGGGGTCAGCGAAATGGTGCCGCAGGGGTTCCTGACCCTGCGCCGCAATCGTATTCTGAAACGGGAAGTGTTTCCCGATGCGGCTCTGCAACAGCTTTTGGATGAAGAGAAAATCACCACAAAGGTAACGGAGGATACACTGCTGGCACTGCGTGACTGCGGGCGTATTCAGGCGCCCCTGACCGTCGAGGACACGGAATTCCTGCAGCGGCTGGGAATAGTCGACCCCAGTTACAGTTGGCGCGGCCACAAGTTGCTGACCGCGGAGGGGGAGGAGGAGGAGTGCGATCTTCACAGCGAACACGGTCGGCGGCGTTTGCTGGGTCGATGCGCCAATGAAAAATTGCGTGGGGGAGTGTGGCTCCACGGCGGCTTCTATCTCGGGCCGGCAAGTATGTACGCGGAACTCAGGGATATGGCGCCGGCGAAAAGGGCCGGCATCTGCATGACGGCGATCGACTTTATTAACGACCTGCAGCGAGATCGCACGCTGAAAGTGGCCCAGCGTCGCCAGGCACGGTTTGTGAACTCGGCGATGATGGTTACCCTGAACGGCGCCGCTGTCTCGGACGGCCTGGCCGACAGCCAGGTGGTCAGTGGCGTGGGGGGGCAGTACAATTTTGTCGCCCAGGCCCAGGAGCTTCGGGACGGTCGTTCTATTCTCGCTCTCGCCAGTACCCGGGAGAGCGGTGGTAAAGTCACCAGCAATATTGTCTGGCAGTATCCCCACACCACGATCCCACGCCATTTGCGGGATATTGTAGTGACCGAGTATGGTGTCGCAGACCTGCGCGGCAAAACCGACCGGGATGTGATGGTTGCGATGCTGTGCATCGCGGACTCCCGCTTTCAGCCCGAATTGCTGCAGCGCGCCAAGGCGGCCGGCAAAGTCGAGCGGGATTTTGTGATCCCACTGGAATTTAGTGCCAACAGGCCGGATAGAATCACCGCCGCATTCGATGAACCCCAATACCTTGGTCTTTTGCCGTATTTTCCTCTGGGTACGGATTTCAGCGAGGAAGAGGCAATGCTGGCGGTTGCCCTAAAGCAGCTCAAGGCGGTGGGCAACCACTGGTGGAAAATGTTGCCGCTGATATTGGATGGGCGCAGAGTGAGACGGGACCATTCAGAAAAAAACCAGCCTATCCATCGTTGCCTCGAGCGAATGGATTTTGAGTATACGGACACCTTTGAGCACCGATTGCTGGCCTGTGTGGTTGCCGGAGCATTGTACCGCTATATCGACCGGGAAAGACCCCTGTGCGGGAGCTGAGCAGTTTCCAACGGCAATATTAGCCCGGTAACCAAATAACCTGCAGAGTGAATAATGATTCGTTGAATTTCATACTGATTTAAATTCAAAATCTTCAAGGTCCAACTCTCGCATAAATCTTCTTTTTCTATTTATCATCATTGTTAAGAGAAAATAAAAATTAATAGAGTGAAATTCCGTCAGCAAAATAAATTGACATGATAGCGCTGGCTGTGCTAATCGTTGTTTGCGATGTGTGTTTTACTGATTTCAATGGCAATAGGACTTAGCAGCTTGTTGAATAAGTTTTTTCCTGCTTGGTTTGTGGCGCGTGTTCGCAAAATTTTCGTGACAAACCGGGCAGTCGCATATTTTATTTACTACCCGGCCCACCCTATTCGAGACAGCAGGTTGTTGGCGAAGCCTTTTACAGCAGATTACTAGTTATACGATTATTGGGACTGAGTCGGTGTCAGAGGTGGAATAAGTCCTGTGGCAGTAGGCAGAGAATATTCTGCTCTCGTATTCACACCGTAATATTTGCAGCCTAGATTGGTCCGGACCTTGCCGGAAACAGGGTTTTTCCGATCGAATGCCTGCTTTTTAATCGGTGGGGTTGTGGGCCTTCTCTTTCAATCCATTCATGGAGGATTTTAGGATGTTAAAGCAAATCAAATATATTTTGCTTGGCGGTGCGATTTTCGGGAGCCTAAGCTTGGCGATCAATGCTCAGTCGTCTCTTGCAGCAACCACAGATATACCGGTTTCGGACCCGGACATGCTCCGGGCAATGGGTTTTGCGCCGGATGCAGGCAATGTCTATGTGGCAGCGGGCGTTGATTTAACCGGCACCCGGGTTGATCTCGAAAGCGACACTTCGGTAAACAGGGATCTCGCTGTTCACCCCAATTTATTTCCATCCGGCAGTGTCGACTATTCACCGGTTGCACCGAAGGAGTTTTTTGGGCGGGTGGACACCACCGGGACCCAGTGGCGTTTTTCCTCCGGTGGCAGCACCGAGATCAGCCGCCTGGGCACTGAGGCCTTTGCCGATGCCCAGGTTGAGGACCTGCCAAATGGTGGTGTCTTGCAATTTTTTAGGTGGTGGTGGTCCGACAATGACCCCAGTTCGTCGATGACGGCTTTTCTTTTTGAAATCTGTCAACCCGCTTTTGCTGGCGGTGCCATCACCTTTACAACCGTCGCGACCAGTACCAGTACCGATACGCTCACTGGGTCTGCAGCAGTCAGTACCGCTTCCCGGCCCATCGATACCCAGAGCTGCTACTATCTGGTTCGCGTGCGCTTTGATGCCGCGACAGCTCTGCTGAGGTTCCAGAAAGCCCGGCTGCAGTTTACCCATCCCTAGTTTGGACCTGTTCGCTTTCTTGCATTGGAGGAGTCCCACTTGAGGTGGGCTCCTCATTCCCGGCAGGTCAATTACGGGGAATAGCCTTTTCAGAATTAACTACTATTAACCTGGCAATCCAATCGATGACCTTCACCGATTGGATTGTTGTCCTTGAAAGCCAAAAAGTACTTGTCATGAGAATCAGTTGAGTAATTTATTGGAAGTTTTCGTTGCGCTGGAAAAGAATAAATCGTTATCAAGTATATAAGCATGTGTGACTAACATGCCATAACTTTACATTTTTTTATGATCGAATAATTTTATCTATTGCTAGCCACCTTTGGTTAGCGTAAATTTACTCTAAACGATAAATAGATGAATTCATGTAATGCAGATTTATAAACGAACCATCTTTGCTTTTTCTCTTGCCGGCTTCGTCGGAGTTGTGCTCTATTTTTCTCTTTATGAGCGTGAACCTATTAATGCCTCTGCCGTTGATGCAATAAATGAGAATCCAAAGGTGGTGGAAGGAAAACCTGCTGAAAAAGACTTTCAAAATACTGACTTCAACCAAGCCAGCGTTGAGGATGGTATTGAAAAGGGACCGATAAGGGAATCTGAAGAGCGAAAATTTCAAGACATATTCTCCGGGGCAAAACTCAAGAAGCTTGCGGGCGATGGTCCAATGGCTGTAGGTGTTCGGGACTTTAATATCAATGACTACTTAAATAAACCTGTTGAGCCTAGAGCGGCTTTTAATTTATATAAGGCGCATTATCTATGCAGGACTAAGTTCATTCCAGTTTCATCCGATATATGTAAAAAGCTTGAAGAGTATCACTTGCCATCTGAGTATGAGAGTTTAAAAGCAGCCGCAGATGGCGGATATGTAACAGCTCAACTGGAGTTTCCTAATTATTTGCCTGTAAATCATGAATCTTTCAGCCAGGATGAGGTCGATGAATTTAGAAAATCAAGTATCGAGTATTTAAAAGCTGCATGGGCATCGGGCAGTGTGCGAGCTTTAGCTCAACTATCATCTACATATTTTTATGGCCAGGGTGTCGAAGTCAATTTTAACCGGGCCTATTTTTATTCAAAGACAGCACAAATAATTTTTGAAGAATATAGTCAATATATACCCATTATTTATAAGAATCACAACCAGAAAATTGTCCAGCATCTGGAAGCCGTATTGTACCCATATCAGAAGGGGCCAATTCTAAAGGAGGTATACGCTCAGAAAAACAGCAATTGTTGTATCTTTATATTCTAATAAAAAATAAGGGTTTTTTATGCACAGTAAGAAAAATATTTTTCTTTGGTCGCTTTGTTTTGTTGCCGTGGCTGCGTTTGCAGCAACTTACTACACCAGTATGGATGGTGATGTGGCTAACACGGAGGAAGTGAATTTACATATTAAAACTGAAGTCAATAAGGATGTGAGTCGATGGAGGTCAGGTGACAAAGTCGTTGTTACATCGACTACGACCGGCGATAAAGCGGTTTACACGTATCAGTCTATGCGCAATGAGCATTACATGACAAGCTATATTCCTGCAAGTTCTGGAGATGAAGGGGGTTCTGGTAGTGGGGGTAGTGGGGGCGACTCTGGCGGCGGTACAGGTGGCAGCGGTCTGGGTGGTGGTGACGACTTGGGCGGAGGGAATGACGGTGATCCCACTTGCTACAGCCATTTACCATGTACCACTGATGGTATTTTCGGTGGTGCTGGCTGACACCTTGAGTTTTTCTAGGCTCTGCATAGAGAAGGTGCAATAAGCACTAAGGCCGCAGAGTCAAATATCTCAAGTTATGTATAATTTAGATTAAATTTCTGGTGGCTCCAGGTAAGACGCCCGCCAGTTAAAATAAGTTTTAAGCCCGCTGCGAGTGGGCTTTTTGTACCTTCTGACCTCATTTCAATAAACTGCTAACTCGGATTTCCCTTGCTCCCAGATACAAGAATAACGAAAAGTTTTACCATCTCTGACGTTTAAAACAGCACGATGAGAAATTCCCCATGCCCAAATTTTGCCTGTGGGAAATCCGCTTTTCACCCCTCTCCCGTCGCAAACTCATCGCAGGTTTCACTAGCGGTGATTTATGGAATCTCTGATTAAGTCAGCGCAAGCTGAGGCTTTGCATTGAGTGTGCCAGTTAGACGCAGTCGCGGGGAATGCTGGTTGCTTTTCTAGCGATTGTAGGACAGCCAGCGGACTCGGCGCAAAGCTCCGTAGGCGGAGTGTGGCGTCACTTGGATTGTATTTCTCCGCTGGGGCAGTACTGACTTAATCAGAGGGTCCTTGGTTTGAGCCCGTCCGCACTCCTGTGCATAGAGGAGTTTCACTTGAGTTGTTATTAAATAGTTTATATTTTTCATTGGTGAACCTATTCTTTGATAAGCTCGCAAATGGAAACTTTGAAGTTCCGGCGGCAGAACAAAAGACCGGTTACACAAACCAGAAAGCAGCTGATGCCAAGTGTGCTCAATAGCCAGGCGTAGTCGGGATTATAAGTCATCGACAGCTGAGAGCTGTAGATCAAGCTCCCAGCCACCCATATCCCTAAGATGGAGCCGATTGCTGCAATCAGGCCGGTAATTAACCACTCATAACCCACCAGTTTGAGACAGTCCCGTTTTTTTAGCCCCATACTGAGTAGCAGACCGAGCCGCTTTCTGTCGTCGCTCTCAAAGCCGGCAATGGATGCGGCAATCACAATCAAGGAAAAAAGGAGAATAGCTGCACTGAAGCTGACAGCGACTTTTCTCACTAGGGCCATGGTTTTATCGAATCTTTCGGTAATTTCCTGAAGGGATGTCAGGGCCAGAGAAGGGTGTTTTCGTAGTAGTTGACCGAGCTTTTCCCAGGCTGTCATGGGTAGCTCCATATTGCCCATATAGTGGACTTTTGGCTTGATATGCTGAACTGCCACTGAGGGAATGCGAAACCAAAAGGTGATCTGGCTTCCTCCCGGCTTGAAGTCGTGGCTGGCCACTATTGTAAACTCATACTCTTTGCCCTCCAGGTCAAAACTGATTTTTTCACCGAGCTTTAGTCCGAGATCCGTAAGAACTTCGCCCTCAACCGATACTTGCTGCCAGTGGTTGTCATCAGGCGACCACCAATTACCTTGTAATACTTTATTATTCGTGGGAATCTGCTCAGACCAGCTCAGTCTGATTGGATGTTGCAGCCGTGTCAGACTGTCACTAGGTGGTAGTGAAAGGTCACGTATTGGCCTGCCGTGAATACGGCTGAGTAGGGCGGGGGTGTAGACATGAAAGTCACGCATTTTGCTGTCACTTTCTCGTGACCATGCTGAGATTGCATCCATTTGCCAATCCCGTGCATCGGAGATTAGAAGATTGCCATTGGACTGGCGCAGCTGGCTGTGCATGGCATCGCCGATATCTCTCATCAACATCAGGGAAAACAGCAAGAGAGTCATACAAAGTCCGAACCCAAAAATTTGTGTGAATTTACTGAATACACGCTGTTTCATGATGGCGAAAACAAAGGAAAGTATTCCAGAAAATCTGTGGCTGGCCTGGGCGGCTAGTGTTATCAGAATCCAGGTGGTTACTAACATCAGCAGGATAGTAGATACCATTGCTGCGATAACCATACTGGTAAGCAGCCAGTTATCAGAGTAGCAGGCAATTAAGATAAACAACGCCAAGCTACTCCCAAGTAGCTGCCAGCGCATTGAATACTGGCTTTGTTTTCGGATCAAAGTGGTGATGGCGGTGTTTTTCAACTGCCAGAAAAGTGGCAGCTGATTGCAGAAAAGGACGAGAAAAGCCACTTGTAGGGTTTCCAGCACTCTTTTCCAATGGAAATCGGCCGCGATACCCGCAAACTGGCTTTGCAGCGACATCACTATCAGATGTTGAGCACTGTAGGCAAGGAGCAGTGCAGGGGCGAGGGCCAATATAAAGATCATTCCCCATTCAAAGATGGACATGCGGACACAGCGTTCTAGGGACACGCCAAAGGACAGATATAGCGCAAAACGATATTGCTGTTGCTCCAGTAAACGCCGACTGACCATATGTAGAGCAATAATGCCCATGAAAAAAAATATAACCGAGACAAGGCCAAGGAAGTTTTCTATCCTTTGCCACTGCCTCGAAAGTGGGTGTTGGCCACTGTGACGGTCAAGGAGCTGTGCCTCGGGCAGAGTCTCAGAAACCCATTGCGTGACCGCCTCCCTGGAATAAGCACTACTTGCAGCAATCAAATATCGATGTTGTATTTTGCCGGTACCCAGATTTTCGTCAATAAGGGAGTGTGAGGAAACAAGAGCGCGCATCTCTACATTGTGGCCTTCCAGCAAACGGTCAGGCTCATGCCCAAGGATGGCGCCGACCCGTAAAGTCGTTTTTCCGAGGGTGATCTTGTTACCGATCGAGAGGTTGAGATGGGCGGCGACCCGGCTGTCCACCCATATTTCACCCTCGGCGGGAGGGCTGCTGGTTGCTTTTGCTACTCCGCCCATGGTTGTGCTGTAAGTCAATTGGCCCTGGACGGGGTAGTTATTGTCTACCTGCTTCAATTGTACACGCTGCCACTTTACTCCCCGGGTTATATTTACTACCTGCACAGTGGTTTCTGAGACCACTGTGCCATAAGTCCGCAATCTATTCAGTTGCCCAGGGGTGAGAGGGTAGTGCTGAGCAATAACCATGTCAGAACCCAGTAACGACTGCAGATTTTTGGCGAGATATTCCTGAATGGATGCGCTGGTCAGGGAGAGTGTTACCAGGAAAAACACTAAGCAGCTCTGGATTCCAAGGACAAGTAACTGATCGCGCTGACCGATGCTTTTACGGAAAATTTTCTTTACCAGGGTGATATCTCTCATTGCCTTAGCTCCAGCTTGCCCTGGCTCAGCCGATAGCAATCATCGGCTTCAGCGGCAAGTGTGGGGTTATGGCTGACCAGCACCAGGGCGCTACCTGTCTTGCGGGCACAATCAAACATCAGTTGTGAGACATGTGCGGAGGTATCCTCGTCAAGGTTGCCAGTAGGTTCGTCGGCAAAGACAAAATGCGGCTCGGAGATAAAGGCTCTTGCAATGGCGACTCGCTGCTGTTCGCCACCACTGAGTTGGTTGGATTTGAAGGACGACCTTGCGCTGAGCCCGATTTTCTCCAGCCAGCACGAGGCTTTCATATAGGCTTGGTTGTCGCCGTGGAGTAGGAGAGGTAACGCCACATTGGTGAGTGCGTCCAATTCTGGTATTAAATGAAATTGTTGGAAGATAAAACCACTGTTTTTTCGTAGTTTTTCGGCAGGTAGAGTTTGATCGCCCAGCTGGTAGGTAATATGTCCTTTGGTGGGTGGCTCAAGTGCCGCTATCAGGCTCAACAATGTTGATTTTCCAGCCCCGGATGCACCGACAATTGATAGGCTTCTCCCTGTTTCAATAGTGAGAGACAGGTTTTTAAACAGTTGTACCTCACTGGTGGCGCTCCGGTAGGAGTGACTTACCTTTTCAAGGTTAATGGAATGTTTGACATATGACATAAGCATTTTCCCTACATTTTGACCAATAGTAGGAAGTGCCCGGTGAAATAATCGTGAAATCTGTAGCGGGCGTATTTAACGACCCGCTTCTCGCACGCGCCCGCCGGCTTTTTTATCCGGCGGGCGCTCAGCGGGTCAAGGCACAGTTAGGCGCTCACGCCAATAACCGAGATGGCGTAGTCGATGGAATCCGAGAGGATTTGGCGATAGGTGGTTTGCTCCGGGGAGTTATCCACCTGCGCTGCGGCCAAAAAGTCCGCCCACCAGGGTGCCAGGGCGGTCATATCGGTTTCCAGTATCACCTGTACTGCAGCGGAAATCTCCGCAGCCGAGGCACCGCCCGGGGGAAGCTTGGCCCGCACCAGATCCAGAAATACGGCATTCTGATCCTGATTCGGGGCCTCGGGCAGTGCGACTTTGTCGGTCAGAGAAGGCACTGCCTGGAACCGGGGGGGGATACGACTGACATAGGTCACGCGGTGCAGTATTCGCCAGGGCGCTGTACCGGCAGACAGTGCTTCGGCCTGGCGCATGGCAGCGGCATTGGGGTCCTGTGACGTTCGCAGCCAACGCTGATCCACCACTGAGCTGAACAAGTTGGAGGCGTTGTCCTGCCGGTTGGCAAGGAAGAACGTCATAAAGCGATAGCCATCCACCTTGCCGGGCACTGGTTCACTACTCATTTCCCCATTCTCGTCGTACTTGAAGGGGAAACTATCCGGTGCCGCTTCAACTTCCATTTGCAAAGCGCGACTGCGCGACAGGGATTTGGTGACGCTGAAGCTGACTTTGTCGGACCAGATCGCCTCGCCCTCGATGGTGACACCCCCACCAAAGATGGTGAAGAAAATACTGAAATTGAAACCCTTGCCGATTTCCGTGGAGTTCCCGAGGCTGTAGCTCTCGCTCAATTCGGTACTAAAGCCCTCGGATTCGGCATAGGTGCCAGCGCCGGCGGACCAGACATAGGTGTTCACCATATCGCGTACCGGGGTTTCCAGATCTGGTGAGAAGAGAGGGTTAGCCCGCGCAATAGCACTGATATCAACCCCGTCTCCCAACTGCGCCTGCAAATTGGTCTGCTCAAAATAAGCAGCCAGCGCCTGGCGCTGCCGTTCCACATCCCGCTTGAGGGTATAGGCCTCCCTGGGCTTGTAATAACTGGACTCTGTCATGGGGGCTTTTTGCAGGCCGATGCGCCCATCCAGTGAACCGGCAAGCTGGTAGAGCGGATCGATGGGGAAGCGCAGGATATTGATATCCTCTGGAATATCCGGGTTGGGCTCCGCGGACAGAGACACCAGGGCACCAGTGGCGGGAATACGCAAGCCATACAGGTCCGCCACCCGCGACTTGACCAGGGCCGAGCCGGTATTACCGGGAATAAACCGGCGCTCGCCGCTATCCAGGAAGTACTCGCCATCGGGGTTTTTGCGTTCCCACTGGCCGCCATTGGCCAGCCGCTGGGTAAGAGCCCGGTCGGCACTGGCGGCCAATCCTCCTTCTTCACTCTCACTGGACTCCAGGGTGGCGGAGACGACGCCGCCCAGTTTCAGCTCGAATTTGACGGATTTAACCGCGCTTTGGATCGGTGGTATGCCGATCACTTCGTCCTTTTCCGCCGCCCCAGCGGCGCCGACACTCAGTTTAAAGTCTTTGGTGGAAGAATCCTCCCGACTGGAGCTGTAATTGACTCCCTGGCCCATCTGATCGGAGAGGGACACCGCAGAAATGCCCTTGTAGGTATCCACATCGGCGGGCTCGGTCAGTGGCCGGGTCAGATTTTCACTGGGTAAGGGTGGCGCACCCTCCACATACCCCAACACGGTGGGGTCGGTTTGTACCTGGCCGATATAAAAACGTTCCAGGTCGCCCACCTTGTAGCCGGTGTCATCCCTCAGCCCGCTGATGCCCTCGTACACATAACTGCGTTTAAGGACACTCTGCAGGGTGCCGTCGGGCAGAGGCAAGGAGTCGCCATACTCAAACACGGCAATGGCCGTAGCGGCATCGGCCAGTTGCACCGCCTGGGGGCTCTGGCGGGTATCCAGAGCGTCGTCGACGATAGCCGCGTCGAATCCCACCGGTGCCGAGGAAGCGGTCCAGGGGATAGTGGCCGGTTTGCCGGCGCTGTCATAGTAGCGGGCATCGCCGCGGTGGATGGTGCGATCGGCTACCACGTTGCCAGAACCGGTGTCGAAGCGCCAATAGCCGATCAACCCCTTCTCGGCCCCGGTCAGGTAGCGGGCCTGGTTGTTGAGAATCTGCTCGCGGGTGCGCTGGCCGCGCCACAGTCGCAACTCATCCAGCTTGCCCCGCATACCGGCTCCGAAACGGCCGGCACTGTTTTCTACCATACCGCCGATACGCATCTGCCTCGGTGTGGTGCTGACCGGCGGCTGTGACATACCCAGGGCAGGCAGGGGTTGGCCATCGATATAAAAGGCCGCGGTGGCAGCGTCGAACCAGGTCCACAAGGTGCTGTCGGTCAGGGTGAGGTCATTCCCACCAATCACATCCT
Source organism: Microbulbifer discodermiae (assembly GCF_040742695.1). NCBI lineage: Bacteria > Pseudomonadati > Pseudomonadota > Gammaproteobacteria > Cellvibrionales > Microbulbiferaceae > Microbulbifer > Microbulbifer discodermiae. The sequence continues at coordinate 24,940 of NZ_JBFLAB010000039.1, forward strand.
TGGCCAGGCGGCCGGACTGTTCGGTAAACGGCCACCAGGAAACCAGCTTGTCATCAAAGGGGCTGGCGCCGGGTTGGGCGGACAGTTCGTTGACAGCGGCCGTATCCAGGGCCAGGCCCCACAAGCGCACGTCTGAAACCTGACCGTTGAAAGGTCCATCACCCAGGCCACCGGACTGACCGACCCGGGTGAGCGAGTTGGCCTGATTAAATTCCACCGGATCGACGAAGGCATTGGCGGCGACGGTGATATCTACAAAGTCATCGCCACTCCCCATGGTCAGAGTGGTTTTAAATAGGGCGTGATCCGCCACATCGACCGTGGCGTACCAGCCGCGGAAGTGGGTGGGGTCGGTGGCAGTGATAGTGACGGTTTCCCCTTCACTATAAAAGCCGGAACCACTGCCGCCGATCACCGTCACCAGCCGTTGGGTGGCGATATCTTCCGGCGGATCGATCACCGGTTCACCCCCCACGCCATCCACATAGACGCTTCCCTGCAGCGCCGTCACATCGCGGCCGGTGCGCTTGTCGTTAAAAGTTTCCAGTGCCAGGGTGGCCGCCAGATGATGGGGCTCGCCCGGAAGGATACGCCGGTCGTGGGGTCCCAGCAGAGTAATCAGCCCCTGGTCGGAACTGAGCCGATGATTGCCGACGGCCTGCAGGCGTATCGTGGCATAGGCCTGACCATCTTCCCGCACTCCCAATTCGTACAACTGCTGCGGCAATTCGTTGCCGAAGCGGCTGACAACCACTTGACGCGACAGACTCTGGCCAGCCAACAGAATACGGGCATCCAGACTAAAGCTGCCACCGACGCGGGACTCGCGGACGCCATCTGTGGCAGCCGATTGCCCCGGCATAAGCGCCAGCGCGCCGCGCCGGTTGAGGACTACAGTCGCATGCCGCCAGCGCCCAGGCGCCAGCGCCGGGGTGGAGGACATGGCTGCATGATCGCCAAACGCGCCCACCAAATCGAAGAACAGGCCGGTGTTGGTGAAAAACGGCCGGTTGGTGAGCTGGGTATCGTAGATGGTGGTCGTCCAGCGGCACAGGTTGGTCAAGGCAAAGTTGTTTTCCTTTCTCGATAGAGGCAGCAAAACCGCCAGGCCGGGTTCCGCCCCAGTCAGGGGCATCAGATAGCTGCCGCGGATTTCCTCGGCGGTACGCGGCCGATTCCAGGCGGCAAATTCATTGGGATCGAACTCAAACAAATCGTTGTTCGCAGGGTTTGCCACGGTATAGCGGTTTTGCTCGATCGACACCGGCGGCACATCGTCGCGCGACTGTGCCAGTTCACCGTTGAGATAGATGGCCACATCGCTGTTGTCCCGCACCAGTGTAACCAGTGTCCATTGACCGGCAGACAGATCTTTGGGGACTTCCATCTCGATATCGGCAGAATTAAAAACCAATCGCCACTTCTGCGGTTGCCCACCGGATTGCGCCGCCAGCACGCGGATCGACAACGCCTCTTTGACCTCGCTGGCATCGGCAGTGCGGGTCCAGAATGCGCAGGTCCCGGGTGCAATCAATGACGGGCGCAGGTAAATCTGCACCGTGTACTGATTGTCGCGCACCAGGCGATCCGTCGGTTCCGCATCGGCGGGTTGGGTGATCGCGAACTGGACCTTTTCGAAAAAGCGTGGCGTTTCTGCCGGTTTCATGCCGAGGGTGTAAGAGATGCCATTCTCAGCGGCGGAGAAGTGCAGCAAACTCTGCAAGGTATCCTGATCCCGATCCGCTGCGCGGCGGGAGGGATCGGGTTGTACCCAACTCTCGATGGTCACCGGCCCGGGTGCTTCATAGACGTCTGGTGCCGGAACCAGTTTGGTCAGGTCCACGGACAGGGCGCCGGCGCCGTTGAAAGCCTCGGCGTAACGGGGGGGATCCGCCAACCAGCCGCCATCCCGGCCGGCGCTGGCCAGAGCAATACCCACCGGGGTCTTCGCCAGATTAACGCCGGCGGGATAACCGGACTTGGGCCTGGTCAACGCCTGCATAGAAACGACGGCGGAGGATACACTGGCATCCGGTTCCACATTTAAGCCATCCACGCCCTGCAGTATTTCGGCGGTCAGGTCGAAACTGTCGGGTAGGGTTCCGTCCCCCCCCTCGCGAAAAGCTGCAACCAAAGCCGTGGCATAGCGCAAATTGCTCTGCTGCTCCACTTTTACTGAATCGGCATCCAGGGCGATGCCCTCGGTGCAATCGAGAAACGTCAGCAGGTCCAGCACCGCCTTCTGTTCCGGCGTTGGATCGGTACTCAGAAAGGCAACGAAAGCCGCCGCATCCCGGGGCGCATTTTTCCAACTGGCGGCCAACTGGGTGTCATCGCTGAGTGTGAGGGCGGCGCTAAAATCGGCCAGATACAAGGATTCCCCGGCGGACAAAGTAAACACCGCGGAGGCCACCATAAAGTTTCCGTCCTTGCGACGGGGCGCCATTACAAACAGGTCTTTGGACGCCGCAGGCAAGGCCCAGGCGGGGGTGGAGTTTTTCGTCTCCGCATAGGCCGAATCGGCCGCGCCACCGCGCAACAGACTGATCATTGCATCGGCGGACGCGGTGACTGGGCCGAAGCTGACAATGGCAGGCTCGCCCAATGGGGTAGCCACACTCAGGCTCAGAGAGAGTTTATTGTCGCTGGTGGCACCGGTCAGAGTCGCCAGACTGTAGTCACCGGTTGAAGTGCCCACGACCCGCAATCCAGCCAGTGCCGATGGGTGTCCGAGGCCGATTAGGACCTGTTTACGGACACCTTCATAGTCATAAAAAATCGCCCGGCCCTCACCAATGCGGCCATCGCTCGGGTCTGCCACTGCTCTGCCGGCGATAATGAGGTCAAAGTAACCGAGCCGGCGGGGCACACCGCGCCAGATCTCTGTCGCAGTGGTGGAGGAACGCACAAATTGCATTAGGGTTTTGGCGGCAAAACCACTGCCGGTGTTGACCCCGCCGAAGGTGGCATCGGTTACGCGGGGGTCGTCGCCCGCAGCCAGGTCGATGGAAGTAAAACTGTTGTAGGCCCCGGTCTGGCGGGAAATAAATACTAGGCCGCCGGTTTCAACCGTGGCGTCTCCATCGGCCGCCGACCAGCCGCCGGAAAAAAAGGCCCGGGTTGCCGTACCGGAAAGCCGGGCGGCGGTCAGCAGGCGCGTTTCCGCCGCCGGGTAGTACAGGTGGATGGGCCCATCCCCGGTAGCCAGGGCGCAGGGCCTTGCATCGGCGACCACCGGCCCGAATGCCGGATAAGTGTCGGTGGGCGTCAGCCAGCCAGCGGACAAGCCGCGATTGGGGGTGTCCAGCTGATAGATGGGTTGATTGGATCGTGCCAGCGGCGCAGTGGTATCGGTCCAGACGGTGCCGGCCATCTTTGCATCGTGACCCTTGCCGGAGGCGTCGACGATGGTGGTACCGGTGCCGCCGTCCATGGGCCAGTAGGCCGCCAGGCCATCCGCTTCGGTGGGGTTTGGCAGCGGCTCGAACAAGCTCGTGCGGATTTCCTCGCCGTCCAGAGCGCGAGACCAGATCCGGGTTTCGGTCATTTGCCCGACGAAGCCGCCATTGGCAGCACCCAGGCGATCGATCTCGCCGACGGGCCCCTCGCCGGGGTTCCCTTTTTGTTCCACCGGCACCGCGGCACCGTTCATATAAATCTGAATGGTAGTGCCGTCAAAGGTGACCGAGATATTGCTCCAAACGCCATAGGTAAGCACATTGCCCACTGTAGTGGCGGACACCTCCGCTTCACCGGAGCCGAAGGTTATTCGTACCTGAAACTGGTTGACGATCGCCAGCGTCGGTCCCCGCTTGGCCGGCTCGATACTGCCGGACTGGGACAGCAACAGGCGTGTTGCCGCAGCCTGGTCGGCAGCTACCGGCCCGCGCTGTGGACACAGCCAGGCCTGCAGGGTGAACTTCGGGGTTGCCGCCACCGGTGAGGCAATGGTTGCCGAAGACGGCAGTGGAAAATCCACACTGAGGGTTTCAGGTCCGGTTTCCCCCACCAGAACCCGGGTTGCTTCGCTGCCGTCAAAGGCCAGGGTGCCCCCCGCACTGTCCACTTCGAAGTCCAACGTCGCCAGGCGGGCATCTGTCTCACCCGTCTCACCCTTCTCACACGCCGCATTGTCCGGTGGCGACAACACGGCCGGGCAAGCCACCAGGACGCGGCTGGCAGTGCGCATCTGCACCGTTTCGCCCTCGGCACTGACCATAGGCTCCAACCGCTGATACAAGGTGGCGCCAATGGCACCGGTGAGTTGCATCGGGCTGGGTTTGTCTTCGGTTTCCAGCGCCAGGGTCAGATTGGAGACGGGCAATACCAACCCTGAGTCGTCCCGCTTGACCGCACCCAGGTCGAACCAGCCGTCGTCCAGGCGCGGAATCGAATAGCTCAGCAAATTGGTGCCGTCAGAGCTGCGGGCAAAGAGTCGCCAAATCAATTTGCCGCTGTCGCCATCGGCGAGCAACATCACATGAAATCCCTTTGCCAGATCCAGCTTGCTGGCCCCGGGGGCCAGGGACAGGTAACGACGCGGGTCCAGAAAGGGCACGCCGTCGGGATTGCGGAAAGCGGATACATCGTCCGCAGATGCCGGTAAATTTGCATTGCCACTGCGCCGAAAGCGGACTTCCCAATCCGGGGTCAGTACAAATCCACGCCCGTCCCGGGCCTTGGGGTCCGCCGCCTCCACCAGCAGGAAGCGCTCCACCGATAAAGTGTGGCCGTCGGGGCGGAACAGATAGATATGGCGCTCGTCGGAGACCACTTGGGCGGGGCCGTTAAATTCGTCGACCCCCATTACCCGCAATACACTAAAACCGGACACGCTGGTCTGGCGGGCATCCTGATCGGGCAGTTGCAAAAAACCCTGCCAACCCAGCCCGTCATCGGTGATGTCGGGATTCAGGGCGAGAATGTTATACACCAGCTCGCGGGTTTCGACGCCGCTGTTTGGATCGGATTGAAAACGTTCGGCGATCAAAACGCCGCGCCCCTGGTGCCTTACGGCTGTGGGGTTGAGATAACGAGTCATTGGAAATTCCTTGTTGCGATCGAATGGCCGGGCTCAGGGCAGTACTTTGATCAGGTGCTGAACATTGATATTGATGGGGCGGGTTTCATCGTCTCCGCCCGATGTCTCTAAAGTCTTGCTGCCATCGATCTTTAATAATTTCGTGCCGGTGCCGTAATTGATGATATTGTTTTTACTGGTTGGGTAGCCTTTCACCGGATATTGAAAGGCATTGTGGGGTTGGGCGGTGGCCGCATCCTGATACTCACCTTCCGACGTTGGCGCTTCACCGCGATTGCGCTGGCCAGCACCGCCGCGTTCCACACCGCGCAGGAATCTGCCGCGCAGATCCGGGAGATTAAAGGTGGTTTCACCGTCATCACCAAAAGTGGTGCCAATAATTTTAAACAGGTCACTGTATTCACTGATCAGAAGTTCCTGCCCATTGCAGGGCTGCCATTGGCTGACTTCCACCGCACTGCCGGTTGCCACAATACTGCCAAGGGGCAAATAGGCTCCGGGTTCATCGGAGCGGCCGGATTTTAGAAAACGGATATACCACCCCACCGCCATGGACAGAGGCCGTGTTTCTTCGTCCCCACTTTCGACATCAAAATTTTTGGTATCTGTCTTGTACGCGGAAGCCGAAGCGGCGCCGGCCTGGTAGCCATCGGTCTTGCTGAACGGATAGTTTTTGAGTTTTGCAGTCAGGGGATTGTTGGGCATGGCCGTGGCCCAATTTTCATAGGAGCCAACGGCATTGCCACCATTGCCCGGGATAGACAGATCCGGGCGGGGCGTTTCGCGTTCGTCACGATCTGGATCATAGAGGCTTGCTTCCTGGCGGTCACCGGCCACACCACGGACAAAGACACTGGTCAGATCGGGAATGGCGAAACGCAGCGGTTTGTTTTCCTCTTCCTCTTCGCCCCCATTGGCCTGCCCGATAGCTTCGAATAAGGGATAAAAAGTGCTGCCCTGTGCGCCGATAAAAGTTTGGCCGTTGCAATAACGCCAAAAGTCATCCACGGGATTGTCGTCCCGTTTGTCCGGATCATAGGGCAGGGCCAGAGAGCACCCCAGGGGAATCTCGCCAATAGCCGGGTCCACTGCACTGTTGGCTTTTGCCTTGATCACATAGTGGGCAGCGATATTGATAGGACGGGATTCCGCATCGCCGCCGGTAACAGAGATCGCAGTGTCATCATCTTTGTACTTGATCCGGTCGCTGTCGCTACACCCACCGTGGGTTTTATAGCCGCCAAAATTGAGGTTGTCTTTGATAAAGAAGGTGCCTTTGACGGGCTGAGCGGTGGCACAGGTCTGCAGGCTGCCGATGGCATCCCCGTCATTACCAGTGCCGTTTGGCCCGGACCCTGTGCGGTCCGCCGCATTGGGATCGCGGCCGGCGCCGAGATCCGGTGAACGCATAAAAACCCCCCGCAGATCGGGCAGAGAAAATTCTTCGTCTCCGGTGGAACCAAACGCGGTTTGAATAGCTGCAAACAAATCCGGCCAGTCACTGCGCGGCAGAGAGGCGCCGTCGCAGACCAGCCAGCCATAATCGGCTAGTACGGTGGGATCATTGCCGAAAAATGCGACGATCGCGCCCACAGGTGCATCGGCTTTCATATCAATCTGAGCCATAAACAACTCCATTTATCCAAGTGACCGCCCCAGGCAGCCAGGTTTTGAAAGAAGATCAGAAAAGGCTGGGCCGGAAAGGCCCGAAAGTTCAGTCGGCGTTCTGGATCAATTCCCGCAAACAGGTGCGGATCCAGGCTTCGCTTTCGGTGTCGTCAAACAGGCCTAAAAAGGCGTAAGCGGTTTCCGCCGCAGCCTCGTAAGCGCTGGGGTCCAAGGCGGCTTCCACTGCGTGGCAACCATCGGAGGCCCGTTCACAGGCGTACTCCTGATGATCCAGCCTCGCCTGAACGGCGGCACGGTGTAGCGGTTCCAGCGACCGCACATGGCGCTCGCCCTTTAGGTGGGCTTTAACAGCGGCTATTCCGGCGGTGAGGCGAATATCGGAGAGCACTCCTTCTTTAGACAATCGATTGAGGCATTCGCTAGCTACCTCAAAAGCAAACTGCCGCACCAGCTGCTCGGGCAACAGGCCCGGCCGTCGGGCCAGCCACAATAGACGGGGAAATTTTGTCGGAGATGCAAACATATCCCCCAGGCGAAAACACAAATCATCGGAAATTTCTTCCTGTGCGGCTGCGTCGGCCGCTATATCTTTACCGGCAACAAAGGCTTTCACTTCTGCCTCATGATAAAGCTCAAATGCGCCCAGGCGGCGAAAATCCGCAATGGACAAGGTCTGGTCGGAAAGACTCATGGATACCCCTCCGAGGGTTAATCGTTAGTTAGAGAAACCGATTAATGATCACGCAACGCTACAAATACAGGACAATTAATGCCCTGCAAAAAGAAGAAAAAAGAAAATTTAATAAATCAAAGAAACTTAGATTTTCCGCGGCTATAGTCGGGGATATTTAATTAATACACCACCCAGTATTAGACATCACTCAGCGTGACGGAAATTGAGAAAAAATTCACCTGTTTTCCTGATTTAATAAAAACCTGTTGCGTTGAGGCGGCGGTATTAATGCCGCATCCCATTCTGCGATAAATCGGAGTAGGTATCCATTACGTCCCATTACAGATTATTACACCCCATTACATTTTTAGTTGAAAAGCATAATTTTTCATTTTAGACGCTATTAACTATTGAAATAACGTGACTATCATGGACTTTCCTCAATATCTTTGCTCCTTTTTTTGAGAAGTGGATAAGCACAGTTGTCGCCTTAATCCTTTATTAGGAAGGTTGGTAATATTTTTCTTTTATTCGTAGGTGAGATATAGAGATGGGGGGTGATAGCTTATTTAAGGTTTATACAGCGGTTCGCGCAGCTAGAATCTTCACTACCTTGGGCAATAGGGTTTTGTCCATCTTTGGTGCTTAATTTTTGCGCAGGCCTCGTGAATCACTGTGCTGTTCACAGTTGGCCAGGATTTTTCTGCGCTTGACGATCTCTTCTGTATAATGTAGTGACTATAAAATGCTCTGATAGAAAATAAAGGCGCATTGTTAGCGCCAAAAAACTGTCGTACCTTTAATAAGCTAACAGTCTGGTTACTACTGCGTCGGGCTTTTTGAATTACTCGGTTTGACTAGGGCCAACTCAGTTAGTGTCAACAGGCCCTAAGATACCGATCGACCATCCACAATCTGTCCTGTCCCCATACAACAAGGGAGTCAACTGTCATAGCCGGCACGCCCCAGAGCCCATACTCATAGAGTTCCTGGCGGTTTTCCTCCACAACAGATCGCCAGTTATCATTTTGTAAGGCCTGTTCACAGCTTGGCCAATCCAGTTCCAGTTGCCGGCATATGGAGTGAAGGTTTTTGGTGTTGGAAAGGTCGATTCCTTCCGACCAGCAGGCTTTGGTAATGGCCAGCAGAAATGCACGTTCTTTCCCCATGCTTTTGGCATAATCGTGCAGCGCCAGCGCATTCTCCACACCCTTACCCAATGGGTCGGAAATATAACCGAAGGGTATCTTGTATCGGTTTGCTTCGCGTTTGACATCCAACAAAATATAAAATCGTTTGACAGAAGGAACTGGCAGGCCCCGGGTAACCATAGGGAGTAGGGGTTTAAGGTCCAATTGGCACTTATAGTGATCCGCCAGTGCAAACAATCTGGGCAACAGAATATACGAATAGGGGCTGCGGATGGAGAAGTAGCAACTCAATGATTTACCTTTCCCGGTCCCGGCGGGGCCTGCCAACATTTCCTGGTCGGGATATGGAAATAGAAGTTCACCATCATTAAAGCGGCGTTCCAGATAGTGTAGCCGATCCAGCCCCCAGTATTTGTCTCCGGCATAGTCAATCATGGCCGTCAGATAGTGGCCGCGTTTTGCCATAAGAAGATTGTTGTCTTGGAGCTGTTTTCGCAGTTCTGCAATTTCATGACTGTGAATGCCGGGGATAGCTTCCTGTGTTACCCATAACGCTTTAAAAATTGTGGCTATAGTTGACCAGGGGTCAGGTTGTTGAGCGGCTTTACATAACGCAAGGTTTGCCTTTTCCGACATGGCACTGCGCTTTATTGGAGGCTCAAGGCCATAGGCGGCCGCCAAACGCTGGCAGTCCCCAAGGGCATAGTCAGCCAGCAATTGCTGTTCCGGATAACAATTGTCTGGAAGACGGGTAACGATAACAGGATCTAAGTTGAGAGGGTAACTTTCGCACAACCTGGGGATCAACTGGCTCAATAAATAGGAGTAGGGGTCATCTGCGCGAAGGTAGCAGTCACCCTGGCCCTGGCGATTTTGCCTGGCCAGTTGCCGTTCCGCGTGCCGGTAAAGTTTTGCACGTCTTTTGTCGCTGGTATACCAGCGGGCAAATAGTGAGGTTAGCCGCTTTTTTATGGTCAATGTTGTGCCTTGTTTTTAAATGATTAGCCAGGCTGTAAAACATCTTATTTTTTCCCTAATTTTTGTAATGGTCAAGTAATTTTATTGGATTGGAGAGTTTGGAAAATCTCTTGCCTGCTCCCGGGGAGGGAGCCTGTAGTTAGCTTCTTATTAACCCGATAATTTGTAGGTGGGCTAAGAAAACTCAGGTAGGGCTTTTGCGGCAACCTATGAGCTGTAAGGTTAACAGTCAAGGAACCCTGTCCCAACTACAGTGAGTTGATACCAATAACATCTGCAATTGATAAAGTCGCCAAAAGTGCGCTGCCGGCCAAGTCTGGACAGAACCCACAGTGGATGACCTCTGCTTTTTGATGCCAGTAAAAGCGGCGGAAGTGGATATCGAGTTGTTCACCATTGCCAAATCATAGAGAGCAGCACCAAGTAGGTTGCGCTTTCGCTGCACAACAATTTGGCAATGGAAGGAGTGGGCGAACAAGCCCGCTCCGACTGAACCATAATCCCTGTCTACAGCTGGATCGGTTCGGATGGCAAGCAAACGGACTCACGTGTTTCCTGGTAGCTTCGGGATGACCTGACCGGCCCATTGGTGGGTGTGAATGGTGGATATTTTGAGCCCCTGACTTAAGGGTCATTGTTGCAGTTGGGGGATAGTGACCGGGCTAATGGGGCCGACCAGCGGTCACCATCTAGTCATTGGTGGCCCCGGACTGGTTGATCAGTCAGGTTCTGGCAGCGGCAAGAGTTCAACATACCCTGAAAGTATCGCTGAGAAGTTTGCCCATTAACCGGCAATCCAACTGTTGGTCCCTTATCCATCGGATAGTCGCTCTTGAACAGCTGCGCAATTTTACAGAATTACTTACTTTTCAAGGGCTTGGGCCGGTCCCCACCCGGCAGCGGCATATCCTCGTGTCGCATTAGGCCGGCAGCTTATTGGGTTGCCCGCTTAATAAATAGTCTTTGTGTGATTCTGAAATTTTTGCTAGCTTACGCATCCAGGCTCACTCGAGGTGTTGTCGTTGTTCATTCGCCCTCTGATCGAGCCCATGCACTCCAATCCTCAATTGCTAGCTGCTGGATGAAGTATTGAAAGCGCTCAGGCCCTCTGCACTACCGAATCTAAACCCTTGCCCCAGGCTGGGCCGGTGGGTTGAGTCTGTGCTGGCCTTTGTGCCCATCGCTTGTGCGGCTATCGGCTTTTTCCATTTTCTGACTCTATTTGGCCTGGCTTCCGATGCGATCGAGTTGGTGTCGGCCCTGGATAGTTACGCTGGTGTGTATGTGTCGGCCAGTATGCTGCTGGGTGGCCTGCTGATTTGGAACCTTTTCAACTATAGGCACTATCTGCTTCTGCTGGCGATGGCCAGGCCCTTCCGCGCGGCTATTCCCCTGCGCCAGCGCAGCTTAATGCCGTGCACACCGATACTGCGCTCTGCACCTCGGGCGGCCCACGGCAGCCGAGATCCTCCCTTCACCGGCTGATTTTGCCGGTCTGCCCTACAACAATCTCTTTGTTATACACATCTGATTGGGTGTAGCAGCCACAGGTTTGCCCATTGGCTGCTTGTCTTGCCGGTTATTGGCGCCAAGTGATGGCTGGCTCCTAATTTAGGGGCGCCTCCAGTGCGTTGTTCACTCTGCCTTTCACTTTTGTTAGGCGGCCGTGGTAAACCTCTGAGTGGAGGGGATCTGTCCTCGTGTTAGTTCGTAGCCTTAAAAGCGCAGCACTGACTGCCGCCGTGTTCGCATTGGCGGGATGTCAGGGTGGCGTGCTCGACCCCAAAGGCCAAGTGGGTGTCGATGAGAAGAACCTGATAATTATCTCGACCCTACTGATGTTGCTGGTGGTAATTCCGGTGATCGTTATGACCCTGTACTTCGCCTGGAAGTACCGGGAAGGGCGGGATCATGAAATCTACGCACCCAACTGGGCACACTCCACCAGGATCGAAACAGTTGTCTGGCTGGTGCCAGTGGCGATTGTCCTGATCCTTGGTGTGATCACCTGGCGTTCGACCCAGGCACTGGATCCCTACAAGCCACTGGCTCACAAGGAAAAACACCTGACTGTTGAAGTGGTGTCGCTGAACTGGAAATGGTTGTTTATCTATCCGGAACAGGGCGTCGCCTCGGTGAATGAGCTGGTGATCCCCACGGATGTGCCGGTGCGTTTTAAGATCACCTCTGAATCCACCATGAATTCATTTTTCATCCCCCAGCTGGGCAGCCAGATCTACTCCATGGCGGGCATGGAGACCAAACTGCACTTGATCGCCAACGAGCCGGGTACCTTCGAGGGCTATTCCGCCAATTTCAGCGGTGCCGGTTTTACCGGTATGCAATTCAAGACTGTGGCTACCGACAACGCCGGTTTCCAACGTTGGATCGACTCACTCAGGCAGGACCAAGACAGGCTGGATAACGCCAGCTATGCGCAGTTGGCCAAGCCGAGTTCTGAGGTTCCGGTAGAGTATTTTGGTTCGGTGAGTAAGGGCCTGTTCCACGACATTATGTACAAGTACATGAAGAACTATAACGACTGGAATAAGGGCCCAAAGGTCGGTAAATCCGGTCGCGAAATTTCTGAACACAACGCTGCTCAGCCTGGGGCGGCAGATGCTGAGAGGAGCTAGGAGTAGCCATGTCTTTGCTCGGTAAATTATCTCTAGATGCCATCCCCTTTGACGAGCCCATCATCATGGGCACGCTGGCGGTGGTTGCTATAGTCGGTGCTGCAGTTGCCATTGCAATCACCCGCTACAAAAAATGGGGTGTGTTGTGGAACGACTGGTTTACCACGGTTGACCACAAGCGCCTGGGTGTGATGTATATCGTGCTGGCACTGATTATGCTGGTACGCGGCTTCTCCGATGCCATTATGATGCGTACCCAGCTGGCGCTGGCCACAAATGGTGCTGAGGGTTACCTGCCACCGGAGCACTACGACCAGATCTTCACTGCGCACGGTATTATCATGATCATATTTATGGCGATGCCATTTATGATCGGGCTGATGAACATCGCTCTGCCATTACAGATTGGTGCGCGGGACGTGGCTTTCCCGTTTATGAACAACCTGAGTTTCTGGCTGACTACCGGCGGTGCCGTGCTCATCAATCTGTCGCTGGGCCTGGGGGAGTTCGCTAAAACCGGCTGGCTGGCCTACCCACCTCTGTCGGAGCAGTCATTCAGTCCGGGGGTAGGGGTCGATTACTATATCTGGTCGTTGCAGTTATCGGGGATCGGGACCCTACTCACGGGGGTCAACTTCCTGGTAACGGTCCTGAAGATGCGTGCACCGGGTATGAAACTGATGGATATGCCGATCTTCACCTGGGCCTGTACCTGGGCCAATATCCTGATTTTGGCGGCCTTTCCGGTTCTGACCGCGGTACTGGGTCTGCTGACACTGGACCGCTACTTCGATTTCCATTTTTTTACCAATGCGGCTGGCGGCAACGCCATGATGTATATCAACCTGTTCTGGGTCTGGGGCCACCCGGAGGTGTACATTCTGATTTTGCCGGCATTCGGTATTTTTTCAGATGTGATCTCCACCTTCAGCGGTAAGCGCCTGTTCGGCTACAAGTCGATGGTGTGGGCCAGTGGTGTCATCTGCATTCTCGGCTTTATCGTGTGGTTGCACCACTTCTTCACCATGGGTTCCAGTGCCAACGTCAATGCCTTCTTCGGCATCATGACCATGATCATCGCAGTGCCGACCGGGGTTAAGTTGTTCAACTGGCTGTTTACCATCTACCGCGGGCGGCTCCGCCTGACAGTTCCGGTGCTTTGGACCCTTGGGTTTATGGTGACTTTTACGATTGGCGGCATGACCGGGGTGCTATTGGCGGTGCCGGGTGCCGACTATGTACTACACAACAGCCTGTTTCTGATTGCCCACTTCCACAATACCATCATCGGCGGTGCCGTCTTCGGTTATCTGGCGGGATTTGCCTACTGGTTCCCGAAAGCCATGGGTTTTCACCTCAATGAACGCCTTGGCAAGGCGTCCTTTTGGTGCTGGCAGATCGGATTCTATGTGGCTTTTATGCCGCTGTATGTACTGGGCTTTCTGGGTATGACCCGCCGTTTGCACCAGACGAACAATCCGGACTGGAATATCTGGCTGTATATCGCCTGTATCGGTGCCTTTATTATCCTGGTGGGTATTTTGCTGCAATTGATACAGCTTTATCTGGCCTTTCGCGATCGCGAGAAGAATCCCGATCTAACCGGTGACCCATGGAACGGCCGCTCGCTGGAATGGTCCACCGCATCTCCGCCCCAGTTCTACAATTTTGCCCGGTTGCCAAAGGTGCACGATATCGATGCCTTCACAGAGATGAAAGAGCAGGGCACTGCCTATCAAAAACTACGGCGCTACACACCGATCCATATGCCGAAAAACACTCCCAGTGGTTTATTGATTGGCGGTGCGGCTACTCTGTTCGGTTTCGCCGCCATCTGGCATATAGGCTGGCTGGCCGCGGTGGGCTTGGCCGGCGTTGTCGTTTTCCTGCTGTTGCGGGCATATAACGATGATGTGGATTACTATGTGCAGCCCGACGAAGTCGAGCGGCTGGAATCTCTCCATTTGCGTCAAGTCAGGGAGGCCACCGCATGAACGTCATGACGGATAGTGCCTACCTGGCCGACGAATCAAACTGGGATCAAGATACCCACGAGCACCACGACACCAGTGATACTACGGTATTCGGTTTCTGGATCTATTTGATGACCGACTGTGTACTCTTCGCATCGGTCTTTGCCACCTACGCGGTATTGTTTATCAATACCGCCGGCGGTGTTTCCGGTCGGGATATCTTCGAGCTGGACTATGTTGCGGTAGAAACTGCTGCACTGTTGTTAAGTAGTATCACTTACGGCTTCGCTTTACTTTTTGCCCACAAGCAGAACAAGAGCGCCACTCTGGCCTGGCTGCTGGTGACCTTTGCCCTCGGCGCCGTGTTTATCGGCATGGAAGTGTATGAATTCCACCACCTGATCGTCGAGGGTAATGGCCCGTCCCGCAGTGCTTTCCTGTCTGGATTTTTTACCCTGGTCGGCATGCACGGTTTGCACGTCACTGCCGGCCTTTTGTGGATGTTGGTAATGATGGCCGAGGTCGTCAAGCGCGGCCTGGGCAGCAAGACAGTGACTCGTCTCAGCTGTCTCAGTCTTTTCTGGCATTTTCTGGATATTGTCTGGATTTGTGTCTTTACCCTTGTATACCTGATGGGAGTCATGTAATGGGTTCGCATTCCTCTACCCAAAATGTCGATCACCTTGCTGCTCATGGCGCAGGCCATAATGCAGACCATGGCAGCGTTCAGTCCTACCTGATCGGCTTTGTACTGTCGGTTATCCTGACGGTCATTCCTTTTTGGGCGGCGATGACCGGTTACTTTTCCAAGTCGATCGCTATTCCTCTGATCGTAGTCCTGGCGGTGGTACAGGTGGTTGTTCACCTGAAATACTTCCTGCATCTGAACTTTTCTACAAAGGGACAGGCCAATACTTTCGCCTTTCTGTTCACCGCATTAATCATCGTCATGTTTGTAGGTCTGTCGATATGGGTTATCTATGCATCCAACGCGATGATGATGCACTGATATGAAGACTAACTTTGGCCGCTACTTAAAGGTGATCAAGCCTGGGATCATTGCCGGAAACCTGATTTCGGTAGCGGGAGGCTTTTTTCTCGCCGCCCGCGGTGAGATCGATTGGTTGTTGTTTTCTGCCACGCTAATTGGCTTATCTCTGGTGGTGGCTTCCGGTTGCGCACTGAATAACTGTATTGACCGTGATATTGATGCCCGGATGCAGCGCACCCGAAATCGGGTGACAGTGACCGGTGAGATATCTGTGCGCGCGGCCTTGTGGCACGGTGTATTGTTGGGAGTAGTTGGTTTCGGCGTGCTGATGGCTTATACGAATACGGTCAGTGTCGCCTTTGCGGCACTCGGCTATGTGGTTTATGTAGGTATTTACAGTCTGTATATGAAGCGGCACTCTGTCTACGGTACCCATGTCGGAGCCCTCTCCGGTGCGGTTCCTCCGGTGGTTGGCTACTGCGCCGTGACCGGACAGTGCGACGTTGCTGCACTGATCCTGTTGCTGATGTTCTGTTTATGGCAGATGCCGCACGCCTATGCTATTGCAATTTTTCGCTATAAGGACTACGAAGCTGCCAGTATTCCGGTGTTACCGGTAGCGCAGGGAATCGCCAAGGCCAAGTGGCATATTATTTTGTATATTGTTGTATTCGGTCTGGTTACGGCACTATTGCCGTTGGCGGGTTATACCGGTAGTACTTTTATGGTGGTTGCCTGTGCAACCAGCCTGTGGTGGTTGGCCATGGCGATGCGCGGCTTTCGGCAGGGTATTGATATTACCCGCTGGGCGCGCCAGGTATTTGCCATTTCCATTATTACAGTCACCGCACTGAGTATTACCATGGCAGTGGATTTTAATGCGGCTGGCCCACATTTGGTAGTGGTGGGACCGTGAAGCTTGTGGCCCATGCGGAAAATAAGGTTACGTGATTTGATTTCACGTATACTTGTCACATGGATACTCCTGACGTTTTTACAATTACCGCTCATGATGCAGCGACCCTGGAAAGCTGGATTCGCAGCACCTCGCTTCAGCAGGGTCAA
>NZ_JBFLAB010000004.1:0-150303 GCF_040742695.1 Microbulbifer discodermiae
CCAAGCTGAATGGTCATGATCCCTTTGCGTATCTGAAAGATGTGATGCAGCGATTACCGATGCATCGCGCCAGTGCTATCGGCGAGCTGCTGCCCCATAACTGGGTTCCTGCTGACAAGGTGTGATGCCCGGACGCTTACCTTTAACGAACTTTGTGTGGTCAGATATTCGACCATTTGCGAATACCATGTCAGCAACCTAATCCTACTGACAGACCTGATTATTCATCGTCATACCCAGAAACAAAGAATGTGCGTTAGCAGTTTAAAGTTAGATATTTTCTCACTGTAAGGCTAAGTGATCAGAAAGCTGAACTAAGCGTAATTTGTGTTATTGTCACTTCCACTTCGCGCTAAGAGTTTGCAGTAATTACTCCCCGAACTCTCCTTATAATTCAAACGCTCAGTATAGCTTTACCACATTATCGATAAAAGTACAACAAGCCTCCCATTACAAATCATTACAAGCCATTATCGAGCTGTCGAAAATCCAGCTGCGGCTTTCAGACAGGATCGGATGGAGAGGGTTTCAACCAATAAGGGGATGGAATCTTGCCACTGTAACTTTCCCCTGGCACTACGAGTGACTTCCTTAGCTCTGAATAGGCATAAACGGCTCAATGCAATAAGAACAGATCCAAAGCAATCCCAACAAGACTCTACACAGTCTTATCACCGCCAATAGAAGTTTAAACTTAGCTATAGTACTACTGCCAGTTTTGGAGAAGCATATAAAATCTTGAATATCAGTATCCAGCCGATAAAAAATTTTCGGATCTCCATTGACTTATATCAGTTCAAGCAGTTTAAAAAAATATTTACGCTACAAGCAATTTTGTGCAAAGTGACATAAGCATTCCGTTATGCAGATACTGTCTACAAAAATTTAGCGAGACTTCACCTAAGATCCATTTCCAAATATTTTTGACCTAGGTATTAAATACACTTTGGAGGAAATTTTGGCAGAGTCATTCAAACCAATATTGGCGCCGAATCGTATTAATTACGTAAATTTCATCTTGTAAGCAACGATACTGACTTATTCGGGGTTACTTAAGCTGTAGATAATACGGTATAAACAAAAAGCCCCTGCGCTGGAAAGCACAATGGGTGGCCCGCCTTGTAGAGAGAATGGCTTCCACTCTGTCAAATTTGCTTGGTCTCTTATCTAAGCGGGGTCGCAATACTATCGACTGAGTCCAATTCACTAACTGAAAATCCAAGGAGAAGGGTAAAAATGTCAATAAAAATAATACTCGCTCTGGTCATGATAAGCGTGAGCGCAACGGCACAACAGCATTCTCAACTACCATCAAATTCCGCCCCCATAATCAAGTTTGACCCGACAACGGCAATACAGGCCAATAGCGCTGTCACTTTGTCATCTGTCCGGGTAGCCAGTGGATTAACCCGGCCGGTTTTTGTAACCCACGATGGAGTAAATTCCGATTGGATATACGTGGTCGAGCAGCGCTCCAGCTCCACCGGGCGGGTCAAGATTCTTGACCGGACCAGTGGTGCTCTGGTCTCGACCTTTCTGTCAATCAGTGGTTTAAATACCGGCTCCGAGCAGGGCCTTCTGGGTCTGGCTTTCGATCCGGATTACGCAAATAATGGCTACTTCTTCGTCAATTACACGCAAAATAGTCGGACCTTTGTGACCCGCTATCAACGCTCAAACTTAAATCCACAATTGGCGGACCCAGGCTCCGCGCAAGTGGTATTTTCCATCAGCCAGCCTTTTAGCAATCACAATGGTGGCTGGATAGCATTTGGGCCTGACGGTTATCTATATATCGCTATGGGCGATGGTGGCTCAGCCGGTGATCCGGCCAATCGCGCCCAGAACCTCAATGATCTGCTGGGCAAGATGTTGCGCATTGATGTCGGCTCCCTACCCTATTCGATTCCCGTGGGCAATCCATTCGGCGATGAAATCTGGAGCTATGGGCTACGCAACCCTTGGCGCCCCAGCTTCGACCGCAGTAGCGGCGATCTATGGATCGCTGACGTCGGCCAGAACAGCTGGGAAGAAGTCAACTTCCAGCCCGCTTCCAGCAGCGGCGGCACCAACTGGGGATGGCGTTGCTATGAAGGCAACAACCCATTTAATACCAGTGGATGCCCTAGCCCCAGCACCCTGGAGTTCCCTATCTGGGAATACAGCCGCGGCGGCTCTCCCTTTCGCTGTTCCGTTACCGGCGGCTATGTCTATAGAGGTAGCGCTATCCCCTCCCTGGACGGAACCTATTTTTTTGCCGATTACTGCTCCGACCAGATCTGGTCGCTGAAATATGACGGCACCACTCTGTCGGAATTCACCGAACGCACCGGTGAGCTGGCACCCACTGTGGGCTCTATCGATAGTATTTCAAGCTTCGGTGAGGATTATTTTGGCGAGCTTTATATCTGCGATATTGGTGGGGAAATCTACAAGGTAATTTCAAACTAGCAGGACGATCCCCTGGCTCAATAAACCGAACTTTCAATGAAGACAAGGTTTGCTTTTAAAATATAGCACCCGGCTCGGCACTTCCATAAGGGGCCGGGCCGCTGCTGTGAAGGGGCACGCCTTTGCTGGATAGGTAAATAAGAATCCGCCCAAGGCCCTTAATACCGAATAAATATTCAGTATTTTACCAGCGCCGACCCAAACCACAGGAGATTGCCCGCCCAGGTTAGGGGCTCGATCACTGATTGACTGAAGTGGTTCACATTCATTTCCCTGGACAGGAATTGCTCCTATAGCAGAAAAATATACTGGTCAATGAACGAGCTTATTGTTCAATTGCTGACAACCTTTGGAGATTTATCACTGATAGTTAAATGCACTGGGCCATCAGAAAGTCGCACAAAGATAATAAAAAGGTTATTCAATCATCAAGCCGGAAAGAAACTGTTCAAAACCGCCCGGGTCTAATATATAGCGTAAAGAATTCCAGTGTTTATCAGCACTCAATTAAAAGGCTGTGAAGCATTCCAACGGGCAATCTTTTAAATCCCAGCTACCTTTTTAATCCCACCCTGGTTGCAAAACCAACTCCGTTAGGCGTAGAATTCATTTTAAGATATTTGACTATGGATTTGCATTCGATTGCCCTTCATCCTCGTAGTTTGTTGATACCTTGGCTCAGGAAAGTCATCAAATACTATAGATAAAGGTTGTATCGTTCACGCGGACGAATTAAAGCAGTTTTATTTATATCCGTTTATACCCCTGGACTACAGATCAGGGTTTTTCCATAAACAATAACTTCGAACTTTCCGAACTATCAATAATTGAACAGTGCGCTACCCGACATCGGCGCAAAAGGACAAAGTATGCCAATCAGGAATTTTCTTTTGGCCTCCATGGCCATTTTACTGAGTGTAATTCTCTCCGCCTGTGGTGGCTCCGGCGGTTCGAATGGCTCCGATACTACGCCCACGCCCGAGCCTGAGGAACCCACACTAGTATCGATTCAGGTATCCCCCGCGCAAGACGCCAGCAGCGATGGGGCCGGTGTATCAGTGAAAGTGGGTGACCGTCTGCAATTTACTGCCCAGGGCAGCTATAGCGACGGCAGCACCGCCGACATCACCGACAGCGTGGACTGGAGCAGCGATGCTACCGCCATTGCCAGTGTGGACAGCCAGGGTAACGTCACAGCGGTGAGTGCGGGCAAAGCGGCGGTTAGCGCCAGCCAGGACGGTATCACCAGCAATACTGTGATGGTCACTGTACCCCTGGAGCGGGTGCGGGTTGTCACCCTGGGTTTTGAGGCCGTCAAGCGTTTTAGGTTTGGCTGGACCGACGTGGCGGGCGCCAGCCGTTATCGGCTTATGGAAAACCCCGATGGATTCTCCGGCTTTAGCCCGGTTGGCGAAGAGGTCGCACAGGGTACCGAAACCCTGGCACTGGAAGTGCCTCTCTATGCCCGCGCCAATGCGCAATATATGCTGCGAGCCTGTACGGGCCAGGGCGCTCGGGAAGTGTGTAGCGACACGGGCATCCTCTCGGTGAGTGACACCCTGGTGGACAGTATCGGTTACTTCAAGGCCACTAATACCGATGCAAACGATGAGTTTGGTTCGTCTGTGAGCCTGAGTGCCGACGGTAACACCCTGGCGGTGGGGGCAGCTTATGAGGAAAGCAACTTCACCGGGATAGATCAGGGGCAGATCGATCAGGGGCAGAGCGATAATAGTGCTGCGGATTCCGGAGCTGTGTATATCTTTAGTCGCAGTGCGGGTAGCTGGACCTGGGAAGCCTATATCAAGGCCAGCAATACTGACCCGGTAGATAGGTTTGGTACTTCTGTGAGCCTGAGTGCCGATGGCAATACCCTGGCAGTGGGAGCGCCAGGCGAAGAGAGCAGCGCCACTGGCGTCGACAGTAATGGCCAGAGCAACAATGACTATCTCGTAAGTGGTGCCGTCTATACCTTTACCCGCGATGAAAATGGCTGGGACCAACAGGCCTATATCAAGCCCGGTAATACGGAGGAGTATATGGGCTTTGGAAGGTCTGTGAGCCTGAGTGCCGATAGCAGTACCCTGGCGGTAGGGGCACGAGGTGAATCCAACAATGCCACCGGGGTCGACAACCAGGACCCGCACAATACCGGCGCCACTGACTCTGGAGCCGTATATGTGTTTGTTCAGGAAGACGGCACCTGGAAAGAAGATGCCTATATCAAGGCCAGCAATACGGGTTCAAACGACCTATTTGGTACGGCCGTCAGTTTAAGTGGTGACGGCAATACCCTGGCCGTGGGGGCGATCAGTGAAGACAGCAGTGCCACTGGAGTGCACAACACCTCCTCGGCCAATGGCGGCAACCAACTCGATAATTCTGTCTCGGGTGCCGGTGCCGTCTATATGTTTAGTCGCCATGCAAATGCTGAGTGGACACAGGACGCCTATATAAAAGCCAGCAACACCGGTCAAGGTGACGAATTTGGTGCAGCCGTCAGCCTCAGCGCGGATGGGAATACCCTGGCCGTTGGTGCAAGGCAAGAGGATAGCAGTACTACGGGAACCAGTACTGGGGGAATCGCAGGCGACGGGGATAATAATGATGCCGATGAAGCCGGTGCCGTCTATGTGTTTAGTCGAACTGGTACCGGCTGGCAACAGCAGGCTTATGTAAAAGCCGACGATACCAATGGGGGTGACGGGTTCGGTTGGACTGTCAGTTTAAATGCAGATGGCAACACCCTGGCTGTAGGCGCACGCCATGAATCCAGCGCTGCCACCGGAATCAATGGCGACCAAGACTTTGAGCCTGGTGATGATGGCTTTAGGTCCGGCGCCACCTATGTTTTTACTCGCAATGCGGGCAGCTGGTTCCAAAAGGCCTACGTCAAGTCCAGCAATTCGGAGCAACTGGATGCATTTGGTGAGGCCGTCAGTTTAAGTGGTGACGGCAATACCCTGGCCGTGGGGGCAAAACTTGAAAATGGCAGTGCCACCGGAATCGGTGGTAATCAGAACAATTTAAATACTGCCAATTCTGGAGCTGTCTATGTGTACTGAATCTGGATGCTCAGGGGCGACTGACAGGAGCCGTTAGCTTCCAAAACCCGGCTCTGGGATTTATCGAGTCGGCAACTTGTGCAGTTGCCGGCTCGATAATAGCCACGCTGAAAAAATAGTTGTTAAGTTGGAGCCCGGTGTCCCGGGCTCCTTGGGTTTTTCCCTGCGGCAATCAAATTCCGCCGGCGAAATAATCAAAAAAAGAGTCGGCAGCAGGGCTATCTCAGTTAGTGTAAACAGGCCCTAGTAAAGATAGGTTGCGGTGCCGGTGGCAATCAGCTGGTCGGAGTCGTTGCTCAATTCCATACGCGCCACCACCAGCTTGTTACCGGTGCGCAGTATGGCTCCGTTGCAGATAAACTGCTCCCCCTTGCCGGGTTTCAGATAGTCGACACGCATATCGACGGTACCCAGTTTGGACAGCCGCTCGGCTTTCTCTTTCCAACTGATGTCCCCCAGGCGCTGGTAGGCGGCGACCATGGCGGTGAGCCCGCCGACAGTATCGAGAGCGGTGGCGATCACGCCACCGTGCAGGATATTTTTCCAGATATTACCGATCAGTTGCGGACGCTGGGCAAAAGATGCGGAGATGGTGAGCTGGTCCAGATCCAGCTCCTGCATTTCGAGCCCTATCTCCCGATTGAAGGGAATCTGGTCGAAGAAGCCCTTGACCAGATCGCGAAACTCACTGGGAGACGGCTCGCTCACAGGCGCATCACCCGGTTCAGTCCGTCCAGCGCCGCACTGCGGTAGGCTTCAGCCATGGTGGGATAGTTAAAAGTGGTATTGACGAAATAGTCTATCACATTGTGGGGCGCCGGCTGTTTCATGATGGCCTGGCCGATATGCACGATTTCCGCCGCCTCGGCACCAAAGCAGTGGATGCCGAGAATTTCGTGGGTTTCAATATGGAACAGCAGTTTAAGCATACCCACCCGCTCACCGGAAATCTGCGCCCGCGCCGTGTGCTTGAACAGAGCGCGCCCCACCTCATAGGGCACCTTGGCGGCGGTCAGTTCGGATTCCGTCTGCCCCACGGAGGAAATTTCCGGCAGGGTATAGATTCCCGTGGGCGCATCTTCCACCACGCGGTGGCCGCGACCCGCAATCGCGGCGGCGACCGCGCGACCCTGGTCGTAGGAGGCGCTGGCGAGACTGGGCCAGCCGATCACATCCCCCACCGCATAGATACTGTCGATCTTGGTGCAGTAGTGCTCGTCGACGCTCAACTGGCCCCGGTGATTGGCCTCCAGGCCAACAGTTTCCAGGCCCAGGGAGCTGGTGTTGCCGGTGCGGCCGTTGCACCAGAGCAGCGCATCGGCGTGAATGCGTTTGCCGGACTCCATCTCCATCACCACCCCGTCGTCGCCGGGCAGCACCCGGGCGTACTCCTCCCGGTGCCGCACGGTTACCCCCATGTCCCGCAGGTGATAGCTGAGGGCATCGGAAATTTCATCGTCGAGAAATTCCAGCAGGCTGCCACGGGTGTTGATAAGGTCCACCTTGACACCCAGGGCGGCGAAAATGGAGGCGTACTCACAGCCG
This sequence comes from Microbulbifer discodermiae, assembly GCF_040742695.1. Classification (NCBI taxonomy): domain Bacteria; kingdom Pseudomonadati; phylum Pseudomonadota; class Gammaproteobacteria; order Cellvibrionales; family Microbulbiferaceae; genus Microbulbifer; species Microbulbifer discodermiae. Next base: position 7,062 of record NZ_JBFLAB010000004.1, read on the forward strand.
ATCACACCGGCACCATAAATCATCATGGAGTGGGGGGTGTGCTGCATTTCCAGAATGGTGTCGCTGTCGTAGACCCTGCTGTGGCAAAAATCCACATCCGCCGGGCGATAGGGCCTGGAACCGGTGGCGATGACGAACCGGCCCGCGGTGATCACTTCAGTGGCGCCATCGGGCAGGGACACTTCCACTGTATTGGCATCGCGAAAATGAGCCGCGCCAGTGATCAGTTCAACCCGGTTGCGCGCATAGCAGCTGGTGTGCATCTCCACCTGATAGGAGATCACCTTGTTGACGGTTTCCATTACCTGCGGGAAAGTCAGACGGCGCGGCTCGCCCAGGGCGCGAAATACCGGCTGGGTGTTGTAGCGCATCAGCTGCTTTACCGAGTGGCGCAGGGCCTTGGAGGGAATGGTGCCCTTGTGGGTGCAGTTGCCCCCCACCGCCGGGCGCTTTTCGACCACGGCCACACGCATACCCTTTTTGGCCGCGCTCATGGCCGCCGCCTCCCCCGCGGGGCCGGAACCAATCACCACCAGGTCGAATTTTAATTCTGCCATCAACAAACTCTATGTAAAACGATTCAATCGATTGCGGTGCCCAGCTACAGTCGCCAGAACCGCTGACCGGCCCGGCGACAAGCCGGCTGCCCCAAGGCTCAGCACTAATTGTTCAATAGCCTGTCAGGGCATCCTTGCTAAATTCGGTGTCGGCACGCTTCCAATCAATCAGAAGCAACCTTGGTTGCATCGTAAGCCAGCTCTGCACCGGGGGCGGCCTTCTGGCGCCGCTGCTGCTCTTTGCGACACTCGTCGTCATCGCCACCGCAAATCGCGCAATCCTGTTTCATGCCAATATTATTCAGCCCCCCACAGGAGCCCTTGAGGGGCTTGTTCTGCAGAATCGCCCCCAGGGCCATACCGGTTACCACCAGCACCATGACGACAAAGGCAAAAATATAGATTGTCATTCCCGCTACCTCTCCAACTCACTACCTTTCCAAATAGGGTGCAAATGCGCTGCTAAAGCGCTCCTCAAAACCCTCGTCGGTCTTTACCAGCATGAACACTGCCAGACCCTCCCGCTCTGCCAATTGTAATCCCGCCTCGGCGCCCATCACATTGAGGGCGGTGGCGAGGCCATCGGCCTCGGCACAGGTGTCGGCAATCACGGTCACCGATGCCAGCCGGTGTTTCAGTGGCCTGCCGGTCCGGGGGTCTATGCTGTGGGCATAGCGCACCCCGTCGCGCTGGTAGTAGTTGCGGTAATCCCCGCTGGTGGCAATGGATTTTCCGCTCACTCTGATGGGCTCCTGCACCACCCTCCCCTTGGGATTTGGGCTCTCTATACCAACCCGCCAGCTTTGTCCGTCCGGGTTGTGGCCCCGGGTACGCAGCTCACCGCCTATCTCGACCAGGAAGTTCTCGATTCCCCGGCGCCGCAACAGAGCGGCTACCCGGTCGACACCGTGGCCCTTGGCGATGGCGGACAGGTCCAGCTGTACCGCCCGGGTGCGGGTGAGGAGATCCGGATTCCTCTGCAGTTGCAGGGCATCGGAACCAATCACAGTGCGCAATGCCTCTATCTCGGCCGGGGTGGGAATCAGTTCCGGCTCCGGCTCCGGCCCGAACCCCCACAGATTGACCAGCGGGCCGACGGTGATATCAAAAGCGCCCTCGCTGCGGCGGTAGAGATCCAGTGACAGAGCGACCACATCCGCCAGTGGCGCGCTCACAGGTATGGCCTGGCCGACTTTGGAGCGGTTGAAGCGCATCAATTCCGAATCCGGAATATAGGTGGACATCTCCTGATTGACCGCGCGCAGCTCCGCGTCGACGGCCTGTTGAAGCTTGCCCCGATCCACTTCCGCGGGCACAGCCACCAGGGTGATATGGTAGCGGGTTCCCATGGTGGGCCCGGTGAGCTGCCAGTCCCGTTTGCCCGAGCAGGCGGATAGTAAAATGACCGCGACAGCAGTCCACCCAAGCAAAAACAGGGTCCCCAATAGGGACCCTGTTTTTGTTGTTATCGGCGGATTGACTGCACCTGACAGATGACGCACTCCGCTCAACCTCCGAAGTCATCCAGCAATATATTGTCGTCCTCGACACCCAGGTCCTTGAGCATATTGATGACGGCGGCGTTCATCATGGGGGGACCGCACATATAGTATTCGCAGTCCTCCGGCGCCGGGTGGTCCTTGAGATAATTCTCGTAGACCACATTGTGGATAAACCCGGTGTAGCCGCTCCAGTTGTCCTCCGGCTGCGGATCGGACAGCGCCACATGCCACTGGAAGTTGTCGCATTCGTCCTGGAGGCCGTTGTAGTCGTCCTCGTAAAACATTTCGCGCAGGGAGCGGGCGCCGTACCAGAAGCTGATCTTGCGCTTGGATTTGAGCCGCTTGAGCTGATCGAAAATATGCGAGCGCATGGGTGCCATTCCGGCACCACCGCCGATAAACACCATTTCGTTTTCGGTTTCCTTGGCGAAGAATTCACCAAAGGGACCATAGACCCGGATCTTGTCCCCGGGCTTGAGGCCGAAAACATAGGAGGACATCTGACCCGGGGGTACACCCTCAGTGCGCGGTGGCGGTGTGGCGATACGGATATTAAATTTCACCACGCCCTTCTCTTCCGGGTAGTTGGCCATGGAATAGGCCCGCACCACCGGCTCGTCGACTTTGGATTCCAGATTGAAAAAGCCAAAATGCTCCCAGTCCCCGCGATACTCCTGACCGATTTCAAAATCGGAGAATTTGACATGGTGCGGCGGCGCTTCCAGCTGCACATAACCGCCAGCGCGGAAGTCCACATTCTCGCCTTCCGGCAGTTTTAGGGTCAGCTCTTTAATAAAAGTGGCCACATTGGGGTTGGATTCCACAGTGCACTCCCACTGCTTCACGCCAAACACCTCTTCGGGCACTTCGATTTCCATATTCTGCTTGACCGCCACCTGGCAGGAAAGACGCTTGCCCTCCTTCGCTTCCCGGGGGGTGAAGTGCGCCGCTTCGGTGGGCAGCATATCGCCACCGCCGGCAACCACCTTACACACACACTGGGCGCAGCTGCCACCGCCGCCACAGGCGGAGGCCAAAAACAAATTGTTGGCCGCCAGTGTCTGCAACAGCTTGCCCCCGGCGGGCACTGTGAGGGTTTTCTCTCCGTTGACCAGTATCTGCACGTCTCCGGTGTTCACCAGGCGCGAGCGGGCAACGAGAATCACCGCCACCAGTGCCAGCACTATGACGGTAAACATCGCAACGCCGAGGATAACTTCGATATTCATACTATTAGACCCCCGCTTATAGATCGATGCCGCCGAAAGACATGAAGCCCAGGGACATCAGACCCACGGTGATAAAGGTGATACCCAATCCCTTGAGGCCATCGGGCACGTCGCTGTACTTCATTTTTTCGCGGATACCCGCCAGGGCGGTAATCGCCAGCGCCCAGCCGAGACCGGCGCCGAAACCGTAAGCGACACTCTCGCCAAAGTTGTATTCCCGCTCCACCATAAACAGGGAGGCCCCCATGATGGCGCAGTTGACCGTGATCAGGGGCAGGAAAACCCCCAGGGCGTTGTACAGAGCGGGGACATATTTATCCAGGAACATTTCCAGGATCTGCACCAGTGCGGCGATAACGCCGATATAGGACAGCAGGCCCAGGAAACTCAGGTCCACGTCCGGATAGCCGGCCCAGGCCAGGGCGCCGTCTTTCAGCAGATAGGTATAGATCAGATTGTTGACCGGCACCGTGAGGGTCAGGACGACGATGACCGCCACCCCCAGCCCAATAGCCGCCTCGATCTTTTTCGACACGGCGAGAAAGGTGCACATGCCGAGGAAAAAGGCCAGCGCCATGTTTTCAACGAAAACAGCGCGGATAACCAGAGAAATATAGTGTTCCATCCGTCAGGCCTCCTGCGCATTGGTGTTGGGCGCTATCTTGAATTCCTGCTCCTCCACCTGGCTGGGTTTCCAGACTCTGATGGCCCAGATAAACAGGCCGATCAGGAAGAAGGCACTGGGCGGCAACAGCAGCAATCCATTGGGCAGATACCAGCCACCATTGTTGACGGTCTGCAATATCTCCACGCCCAACAGCTTGCCGGCACCGAACAGCTCGCGGATCACCGCCAGACCGATCAGAATCACGCTGTAGCCGAGACCATTGCCGAGGCCGTCGAAGAAGCTCTCTTTGGGGCCGTGCTTCATGGCGAAGGCTTCCGCGCGGCCCATGACGATACAGTTGGTGATGATCAGGCCGACGAAGACCGACAGCTGCTTGGAAATATCGTAAGCCACCGCCTTGATCACCTGATCCACCAGAATCACCAGGGAAGCGATCACAGTCATCTGCACTATGATGCGGATGCTGTTGGGAATCTGATTGCGGATCAGGGACACCAGCACGTTGGAACAGGCCACCACCACTGTGAGCGCGACACACATGACCAGTGTCACCTTGAGGGAACTGGTCACCGCCAGCGCGGAGCAGATACCGAGAATCTGCAGGGCGATGGGGTTGTTGTTAAAAATCGGCTCCAGGAGAATATCTTTGATTTTCACGCTTACGCCTCCCCCGCTCTGAGGTTGTTCAGGAAGGGTCCGTAACCCTCGCTACCCAGCCAGAAATGGATCAGGTGATCGACGCCCCTGCTGGTCAGTGTGGCGCCGGACAAACCGTCCACTTCGTATTCCGCACCGGGGCTGTCGGGATCGACACTGCCTTTGATCACGCTCAGCTCCACGTCGCCGGCGCGGTCGTAGACCTTCTTGCCCACCCACAGGGCTTTCCAGTTGGGATTGTCGACCTCGCCACCCAGTCCGGGGGTTTCCTTGTGTTCATAGAAACCCAGGCCGGCCACGGTGTTCAGGTCGCTGTCCAGCGCCAGGAAACCGTACAGCTGGCCCCAGAGGCCATAGCCGCGCACGGGCAGGATGATTTTTTCCAATTTGCCCGCCTTCTCGACCACATAAACTTCCTTGATATTCTCGCGCCGGACTATCTTGGCGATGTCCTGTTCGGGCGTGAGCTTTTCGCTGGCGGAGGCAATCTTGGCCGCGGCGCGACCGCTGCCACCGGGGGGGGGCTCGTCGGTGAACTTGCCGGTGTTCAGATCCACATATTTGACCTGTACGTCGGCGAAGGCCTGTTCGACCTCTGCCCTGCCCGCATGGGAATCCTTGAGCAGGCCGGCGGCCATGAGTACGTTGCGCCGCATATCCAGTTCGGCGTTGGCCTGCTGGGCCGGCTTCAGTACTACCGCTGCGGTGGAAACGAATACCGAGCAGACGATACAGAGTATCAACGCAACAGTGAGGGTGCCCTTGACGGAATCTTTATTAGCCACGTGCCAACCTCCGTTTTATATGAGACTGCACCACAAAGTGGTCGAACAATGGCGCGAACAGGTTGGCGAACAGAATCGCCAGCATAATCCCCTCCGGAAACGCCGGATTGACCACACGGATCAGCACCGTCATGACACCGATCAGAATGCCGTAATACCAGCGGCTGACATTGGTCATGGCGGCGGATACGGGGTCGGTGGTCATAAAGATAAGACCGAACGCAAAGCCCCCCACAACCAAGTGCCAATACCAGGGCACGCTGAAGAAGGGATTGCTGTCGGAACCGATGAAGTTGAACAGCGTGGCGGTGGCCATCATCCCCAGCAGGGTGCCGGCTACGATCCGCCAGCTGGCGATCTTCATGCTCATGAGGATGACACCGGCAATCAGAATCACAAGGGTGGAGGTTTCACCGATGGAGCCGTGCATATTGCCGAAGAAGGCATCCCACCAGGTCAGGGGACCACTAGCGGTATTGATGACACCATTCTGTACACCCTCGCTGGCCAGTACAGACAGGGCGGTGGCCCCGGTATAGCCGTCCACCGCGGTCCAAATTGTATCGCCGGACATGGAGGCCGGATAGGCAAAATACAGAAAGGCGCGGCCGGTCAGTGCCGGGTTGAGGAAGTTCTTGCCGGTACCACCGAAGACTTCCTTGCCAATCACTACACCGAAGCTGATGCCCATGGCCACCATCCACAGCGGCAGGTCCGGGGGACAGGTGAGTGCAAACAGAATCGAAGTTACGAAAAAGCCCTCGTTGACTTCGTGACCGCGAATAGCGGCGAACAGAACTTCCCAGATACCACCGACAACAAAAGTCACCAGATAGATGGGCAGGAAAAACATAGCCCCGTAGACAAAATTGTCCCACAGGCTGGCCGGATTGTAGCTGGTCAGCGCGCCAATAATGGCGTGGCGCCAGCCGTCAAACTCGGCGGTACCTCCCGTCTGCAGGGACTGGGCGATAATGGTGTTGGCCTGGTAGCCCACATTCCACATGCCGAAGAAGGCCGCCAGCATGGCGCAGGCCCAGACCGAAATCATAATGCGCTTGAGGTCGATGCCATCGCGCACATGGGCAGTGGTTTTGGTGAGCTCGGCGGGCTGAAACAGTCCCGTGTCCACAGCCTCGTACAAGGCAAAGAATTTTTCGTACTTGCCACCTTTGTGGAAGTGCGGCTCGAGAGAATCCAGAAATTTGCGCAACATTCTCAACCCTCCTTCTCAATACGGGTCAGGTTGTCCCGCAAAATCGGGCCATACTCATATTTGCCCGGGCAGACAAATGTGCACAGCGCCAGGTCTTCTTCATCCAGTTCCAGCGCACCCAGCTGTTGGGCGGTGGCAGTGTCACCGACAATCAGCGCGCGCAGCAGTTGCGTGGGCAGCAGATCCAGCGGCATGACCTTCTCGTAAGTGCCAATGGGAACCATGGCCCGCTCGGAACCGTTGGTGCTGGTGGTGAAGTCGAACTTTTTGTTTTTGAACAGGCGCGAAAGGTAGATCGGCAGTATGGAGAACCGCTTGTTACCGGCGCGCAGATAGTGCAGAAAGGGGCGCTCGTAGCCTTCGACCAGAACGCTCACCTGGTTGTCGTAACGGCCCAGGTAGCCCAGTGGTCCGGCGGCAGTGCGGCCGCCAAAAACGGAACCGGACACCAGGCGGTTGTCCCCCTCCTTCAATTCTCCGGCAGTCAGTTCCGCCAGGCTGGCACCCAGGCGGGTGCGCAGCAGGCGCGGCCTGGTCACCTGCGGACCAGCCAGAGCCACCACGCGATCGGTGAACAGGCGCCCGGTAGTGAACAGCTTGCCCACCGCGATGACGTCCTGATAGCCAATGGTAAACACGCTGCGACCTGGCTTCACCGGGTGCAGAAAATGAATATGGGTACCCGGCAGACCGGCGGGGTGCGGACCGGCAAAAGTCTCGTGGCGGATGCGGTCTGAGTCAGGCACTGGAATATCGGCATCGGGAGCGGTGCAGACAAAGGTCTTATCCGCCAGTCTGGACAGAACCTCCACACCCCATACAAAGGCATCGCGGTGTTGCGCGATAATGACCGCCGGGTCCGCAGCCAGTGGGTTGGTATCCATCCCATTGATAAATACCGCCGAGGGTTTTACGTCGGTAGCCGGTACCTTGCTGTAGGGGCGGGTGCGCAGTGCGGCCCAGAGACCGGACTCAACCAGGTTGTCCCGCACCTGTGCGTCGGTGAGGGTCTTGAGTTCACTGGGGGAGTAGGAGCTAAACTCCTCCGCCGCCTCGCCGTCCACCTCAATCACTACCGACTGCAGTACGCGGCGGGCACCCCGGTTGATCGCCACCACTTTGCCGGGTGCGGGCGCTGTGTAGCGCACACCTTCGGTCTTCTTATCGGTAAAAAGCAGCTGTCCGAGCTTGACGCTATCCCCCTCGGCCACTGCCATGGTCGGCTTCATCCCGTGATAATCGGGGCCGAGCACGGCAACGGTCCTGGACGCAGGGGCATCGTGGATGACCTGCTCGGGCGCGCCGGATATGGGTAAATCCAATCCCCGACGGATCTTTCTCATACGCCTATGCCTAAGTTTCTAGTTTGTAAAACATGCGAAACTGGCTTTGGCGCAGCCGACATCCGGGGGCCGGGTATACCGTGAAGGCACAAAACCAGATTCGGGAATTCTCGCTCTATGAGGACTTAAACCGCTGGGTCCACTGACCGGACCTTGAGGAAGCGAACTTCTCGGCGCACGGTGGCCCCGCTAAAATCGCGCGCATTATAAAGATCGGCCCGGATCTTTACCAGTGCGGAAGCGGCCAAAATGACTCGGACAGGGGAATTTTTCTGGGTAAAAACAGGCACTTGGGGCTGTGCCCGGGGTGGGAAACGGCGGTGCAGTCACCGCCGCAGTTCACGGGGCTGGCCAGGCCGACGAGAGACCAGGACCACCCCAACAGTCACACTTTGCCCATCGCCGGATCAGTCCTGCAGCGGGAACAGCTTGTAGCGGACGCCGGCCATGTCCTCCAGGCAACGCACCACCTGGCAGCTGTAGCCAAACTCATTGTCATACCAGCAGTAGAGTACCGCATTGTCGCCGTCCACTATGGTGGCGATTGAGTCGTACACACAGGCACGTCGGGATCCGACAAAATCGCAGGACACCACTTCCGGGGAGTTGGTGTAGTCGATCTGCTGGCGCAGCGGCGAGTGCAGCGCCACCTTGCGAATATACTCGTTCACCTCATCCTTGCTGGCCGCCCGCCCCAGGCGCAGATTCAGTATGGCCATGGAGACGTTGGGAGTCGGCACCCGGATGGCGTTGCCGGTCAATTTGCCCTTCAGCGCCGGCAGCGCCTTGGCCACCGCCTTGGCGGCCCCGGTTTCGGTCAGCACCATGTTCAGTGCAGCGGCGCGACCCCGGCGCTCGCCCTTGTGATAATTGTCGATCAGGTTCTGATCGTTGGTATAGGCGTGCACCGTTTCCACGTGACCGTGTTCGACACCAAACTCATCCATCACCGCCTTCAGCACCGGGACAATGGCGTTGGTGGTGCAGGAAGCCGCGGACAGTATCCTGTCATCCTCGGTAATGTCATTGTTGTTGATGCCGTAGACGATATTCTTTATATCGCCCTTACCGGGCGCGGTCAGCAGCACCTTGGACGCCCCCGGGCACTCCAGATGCCGCCCCAGCCCCTGCTCGTCGCGCCACACTCCGGTGCTGTCCACCACTATCGCATCCTTGATGCCGTACTGGGTGTAATCCACTTCCGCCGGGGAATTGGCATAGATAATCTTGATCTCATTGCCATTGCAGATCAGGGTGCTGGTGTCCTCGTCCACGCGGATGGTGCCCTTGAAGGCACCGTGCACGGAATCCCGGCGCAGCAGTGAGGCGCGCTTGACCAGGTCGTTGTCCGCCTTGCCCTTGCGCAACACTATGGCCCGCAAGCGCAACACGTCACCACTGCCCGCCTTTTCGACCAGCAGCCGCGCCACCAGGCGACCGATGCGGCCAAAGCCGTAAATCACCACGTCGCGGGCCTCGGGGATCGGCTTGCCGGCACCTTCCGCCCCGGACAGCTCCTCGCGCACAAATTCGTCGACCGACAGTCCGCGATTATCCCGCATATACTTGTTGGTCAGAGTCCCAAGGTCGATATGTACCGGCCCCAGACCCATCTTGGAAATAGCCTCCAGCACGGGAAAAGTCTCCCATTCGGACAGCTCATTCTCCTCCACCTGCCGCACGAAACGGTGCGACTTCATGATGTCCAACACCGAGCGGTTGACCAGATTGCGGCCGTACATATAGATGCCGACATTGCGCTCGCGGTTGAGCTTACCGATCATCGGGATCATAGTCTCGGCCAGCGCTTCGCGCTCTTTCCAATCCTTGAAGAAGTCAGCGGGCTTGGGTCGCTTCTGAGTCACAGTCGGACACCTCTGCATGGTGGTTTATAGGAGGAAAATTTCCGCCTTTCGGGGCTGGCCCGAGTGCGTGGCTGCGCATTATCAGCATTCCCCCAAAGGGGCGCAAGCGGGGGAAAAAACGCCCGCAAATTGTAGTAAAACTACCGACCCGCGCCCCCCTGGAAAGCCCCCCGCAGCACTGCCCAATACAACTGCGGGCGATATCGGTGCCGCTATTTTTCCACCGCCACCTGCGCTCGCGGCCGTTCGCCGTTACAATAGCGCCCCTCGCACCCCTCCCCCGAACAAATACGCGGAAATTTACCCAAAAATGGTTGAATGTAACCCCTTGTCGCCCCCCGGATTTCGTTCAGCCAACGACCGTCAGTACTGGGGCCAATTGCACGGTGCCGCCGCCGCGCTGGCGATTTTGAATGCGGCCCGGCGCAATGCCGCACCCACACTGCTGATCGCCGCAGACAGCCTCAGAGCGCACCGCCTGGAGGCCCAGCTGAAGTTTTTTAACAAGCCCCGGCGAGATGACGAGAGGCCGGACCGGGACGCCGCGGCGTTGGGCACAGGGCCGCTGGAGATCATTCAGTTCCCGGACTGGGAGATACTGCCCTACGACACCTTTTCCCCACACCAGGATATTATTTCCGATCGCCTCTCCACCCTGTACAGGCTGCCACAGATGGGCAGCGGCATAGTGATTGTATCGGCCAGCACACTGGCACACCGGCTGGCGCCGAAGGACTATGTGGCAGGCAATGTGCTGATGCTGCGGACCGGTCAGAGTTTCGACCCGGGGACACAGCGCCGCCTGCTGGAGCAGGCGGGCTACCACTGTGTGGACACTGTTTATGAACACGGCGAGTTCGCCGTGCGCGGTGCCCTGATGGATATCTTTCCCATGGGCAGCAACCTGCCCTACCGGATCGACCTGTTTGACAACGAGATCGACTCGTTGCGGACCTTCGATCCGGAATCCCAGCGCACTATCGATAAGGTAGAACAGGTAGAGCTGCTGCCGGCGCGGGAATTTCCGCTGCACAAGCGGGGCCTGTCGGACTTCCTGGAAAACTGGCATGACGCTTTTGACTCGGACCCGGCCCAGGTACCCATTTACCAGGATATCAGCGCGGGAATAGCGCCCGCCGGAATCGAGTACTATCTGCCGCTCTTTTTTCCCAATCAGTGTGCGAGCCTATTCGATTACCTTCCGGAAAACAGCATCGCGTTTGTGGACGGGGATATTCAGCAGCCCCTGCAGAATTTCCGCCGCGAAGTGGACAGCCGCTATGAAAGCCGCCGCGGTGACCTGACCCGCCCCATTTTGCCGCCCCAGCAAATTCTGCTCGACATCGACGAACTCAACCGGGCGCTTAAAGCCCTGCCCAGGGCTGTTTTTTCCGAGCAAAAACTGCCGCAGGCGGTGGGCAACCACAACTTTGGCAGCCTGTCTCCACCGGAACTGCCGGTGGATGGCAAATCGGATCAGCCACTGGCCGCGCTTGCACGCTACCTGGAGGAATTTCGCGGGCGGGTGCTGTTTTGTGCGGAGAGCAGTGGGCGCCGCGAGGCGCTGCTGGAATTGCTGCAGGGAATCCAGTTGCGGCCAGACCAGTTCCCCAGTTGGGAGGAATTCACCGCTGGCGATGCCGCTTTTGGTATCACCGTCGCACCGTTGGACCAGGGACTCTGCCTGCTGGACCCCAGCATCAGCCTGATCGCCGAACCCCAGCTGTTTGGCGATCGCGTACTGCAACAACGCCGCCGCCGCAAAGCCAAGGACGAGGTGGACAATGCGGTTAAAAACCTCGCCGAGCTGAGAATAGGGGCGCCGGTGGTCCATGTGGATCACGGCGTTGGGCGCTACCGCGGCCTGCAGCATCTGGAGATCGACGGCCAGCCGGCCGAATTTCTCACCCTGGAGTACGCCGACCAGGCCAGGCTCTACGTGCCCGTGGCCAGCCTGCACCTGATCAGCCGCTATTCCGGCGCGGACGAGACCCTGGCCCCCCAGCACCGGCTGGGCAGCGAGCAATGGCAGAAAGCCAAGCGCAAGGCGGCGGAAAAAGTCCGCGACACCGCCGCCGAGCTGCTCGACATCTACGCCCGCCGGGAGGCGCGGGTCGGCCACGCCTTCGCCGACCCGGGACTGTCCTACCGGGAATTTGCCGCGGGTTTTCCATTCGAGGAGACACCGGATCAACAGCAGGCCATCGAGGCGGTAGTCGCGGACATGCTGTCGTCCAGGCCCATGGACCGGCTGGTCTGCGGCGATGTGGGTTTTGGCAAAACGGAAGTGGCTATGCGGGCCACCTTCGTCGCCGCCCACGCCGGCAAACAGGCGGCGATGCTGGTCCCCACCACCCTGCTCGCACAACAACATTTTCAATCGTTTCAAGACCGCTTCGCGGACTGGCCGATCAATATCGAGTTGATTTCGCGCTTCCGCACCAGCAAGGAGGTGGACAGCGTCAAGGCGCGGGTCGCGTCCGGCAAGGTGGACATACTGGTGGGAACCCACAAGCTGCTGCAGAGCGACCTGGATTTTAAGGATCTGGGTTTACTGGTCATCGACGAAGAGCACCGCTTTGGCGTGCGGCAGAAAGAGCGCCTGAAAAGCCTGCGCGCCGAAGTGGACATCCTCACCCTCACCGCGACTCCGATTCCCCGCACCCTGAATATGGCCATGGCCGGAATTCGCGACCTGTCCATTATTGCAACGCCACCGGCGCGGCGCCTGTCGGTAAAAACCTTTGTGCGGCAACGGGACGAAAGCCTGATCAAGGAGGCGGTACTGCGGGAAATACTGCGCGGTGGACAGGTCTATTTTCTGCACAACGAAGTGAAAAGTATCGAGCGTGCAGCGCGGGAGCTACAGCAACTGATTCCCGAGGCGCGGGTCGCCATCGGTCACGGGCAGATGCGCGAGCGCGAACTCGAACAGGTGATGAGCGATTTTTACCACAAGCGCTTCAACCTGTTGGTATGCACCACCATTATCGAAACCGGAATCGACGTTCCCAGTGCCAACACCATCGTCATCGAGCGCGCCGACAAGTTTGGCCTGGCGCAGCTGCACCAGCTGCGGGGCCGGGTCGGCCGCTCCCACCACCAGGCCTACGCCTACCTGCTGACCCCCAACCAAAAGGTCATGACCGCCGATGCCACCAAACGGCTGGAGGCGATCAGTGAGGCCCAGGACCTGGGCGCCGGCTTCACGCTGGCCACCCACGATCTGGAAATCCGCGGCGCGGGGGAACTGCTGGGTGAGGAGCAGAGCGGGCAGATTCAAAGCGTGGGCTTCAATCTCTATATGGATATGCTGGATCACGCGGTCAAGGCCATACGCGAGGGCCGCACGCCCAATATCGACCAGCCACTGGAATCGCCCGCCATAGAGGTCAACCTGCGGGTACCGGCGCTTATTCCGGAAGACTATCTGCCGGACGTCCACGGCCGCCTGATCATGTACAAGCGTATCGCCAACGCGGCCGACAGGTCCGCCCTGAAGGAGTTGCAGGTGGAGATGATCGATCGTTTTGGGCTGCTGCCGGAGCCCGTAAAACATCTTTTCCACACCACCGAAATCAAGCTCCGGGCCAATACCATGGGCATTCGCAAACTCGAGGCTTCCGCGGCCCGCGGACGTATTGAATTCGCCGAGGACACCCGGGTCGACCCGCTGACTCTGGTCAAGCTGGTGCAGACCCAGCCGGGACGCTACCAGCTGGCCGGTGCCAACCAGCTCAATTTTTCCCTCGACGAGGGTGGAGCCGAACAGCGGCTGGAGGAGGTTTCGGGAGTGTTGGAGCAACTGGCACAGTGATACTATGGGCGCGGTAATCAGGCCGGAACTCTGTGACCGGATTGGTGATCGCCGTAAAAGCACAGGTGCCGGGCCTAGCAGGCTGTTGAAATTCGAAGAATTTCGACGCCTGGTACCGGAATATGGATGTTCCGGAAAAATCGGCGACGCCTAAGTCGTTGATTTTGGGAGAAAAGTGAAAATCACATTTTTCACTTTTCGTGTTTTGAAACAGGCAGGATGCCTTTTTCAACAACCTGCTAGAGTCGCACCTGTTTCCGGGGCCGGCACCAGCCCGCCCAGGTTTCGCAACAGCCATAACGATGAGACTGGTATCGCCATGACCCGCACCCTTTGTCTTTGCGCGACGCTGTCGCTACTGCTGCTGAGTACCGGCAGCCAGGCCGCCGGCTACGCAGGCACCACCTTCGAGATCGAGCTGATCGCATTCAGCCGCGATAGCGGCATGGCCCAGTCCCGCGAGACCTGGCCGACAGCGCCGCAGATGCAATATCCCCGCGAGTGGATTGATTTCAGCACCCTGACCGAAGAGGGGACTCCGCTGCTGACGCCGGCCGTGACACAGCTGGACAACAAGGCCGCCGCACTGGACCGGGATGGCTACCGGGTGCTTCTCCATAAAGCCTGGCGACAGGTTCTGCAAAACAAACAGAATTCTCCGGCGATACTGATTTCCGGCGGCACCACCCTGGGAGGCATGCACCAACTGGAGGGCAGCATTACCCTGAGTGTGGCGCGCTACCTCCACTTGAGCACCAATCTTTGGTTCAGCGAATTCGCCAGTGGCCCGGAAGTCGATGCCATACCCCTGCCCAGCAAGCCCGTGCCGCCGCCCCCACCCACGGCAGAGCCCCTGGGACTGACTCAGGTACCGACGGATACCGGCCGGGGGACTGGTGGGGCACTGGCAACTGCCTACCCCGCGGAGGTCGACTATCCCACTCCGGTTTTTGCCCGTCATGTCACTCAGCTCCGTCAGGAACGGCGTCTGCGCAGCGGCGAACTGCACTATCTGGACAACCCCGAATTTGGCATACTGCTTCAGGTGCGCACCGTCGAAGCACCCGAAGCGCCGACCACCGCCACCGAATAACCACTCTTGCAAAAATAAAAAACGAAGTCCTTTTTATGATTACTAACGATGCCATTATTCTAGGCATGCTCGCCGCCATCCTCGGTTTTGTGTTTTACACGGCCGGTAGCGAGCACCGCTTCTGGAAACGCTTTTATCGTTTCGTGCCAGCCCTGCTGCTGTGTTATTTCCTTCCATCCCTGCTGACCACCTTCGACATTATCGACGCCGAGTCGTCCCAGCTGTATTACGTGGCCTCGCGCTACCTGCTGCCGGCCAGTCTGGTTCTGCTGACCCTGAGTATTGACCTGAAAGCCATCGTCAATCTGGGTCCAAAAGCCCTGATTATGTTTCTTACCGGCACCCTGGGCATCGTCATCGGCGGGCCAATCGCCCTGTTGATCATGGCCAGCATAGATCCGGACATGCTCGGTACCAGCGGCCCGGAAGCCGTCTGGCGGGGCATGACCACCGTCGCCGGCAGCTGGATTGGTGGCGGCGCCAACCAGGCCGCTATGAAGGAAATCTTCGGCGTTGGCGATCAGATATTTTCAGCCATGGTGGCGGTTGATGTGATTATCGCCAATATCTGGATGGCGATGCTGCTGATTATGGCCGGCAACGCCAAGCAGCTGGATCAACGCCGCGGTGCCGACACTGCGGCCATCACCTCCCTGCGCGAAAAAGTCGAGGCATTGCAGAAAAAGCACTCGCGCAATCCTTCGCTACCAGACCTGATGCTGATCGCGGCAGTGGGATTTGGAATTACCGCCATCGCCCATGCCGGGGCCGACCAGCTGGCCCCCTGGTTCCAGACCCACGCACCGCAACTGGCCCGCTTCAGCTTTACCAGCCAGTTTTTCTGGCTGATCATCATCGCCACTACTCTGGGTATCGCCATGGCCTTTTCTCCGGCGAAAAAACTCGAGGGCGCCGGCGCTTCCAAAGTGGGCTCAGTCTTCATCTATTTTCTGGTCGCCACCATAGGCACCCATATGGACATCACCGCCCTGCGCGACAGCCCCGAGCTGTTCGTACTGGGCGCCATCTGGATGGCGGTACACGCGGGACTGCTGTTGCTGGTGGCCAAGCTGATCAAGGCCCCGACCTTCTTTATGGCGGTGGGCAGCCAGGCCAATGTGGGCGGAGCCGCGTCTGCCCCGGTGGTAGCGGCGGCCTTCCACCCCTCTCTGGCGCCGGTGGGCGTACTGCTGGCGGTGCTGGGCTACGCCCTCGGAACCTACGCCGCCTGGTTCTGCGGCCAGCTGTTGCGTATGGTAAGCGCTATGTAGCGAGAACGCGCAAAGGCGGGCCACAGGCCCTAGCAGGCTGTTGAAAAAGTGTTTTTCAGCAGCCTGCTGTCCCGAACAGGGATGTTCGGGCCGCAAATCAAGCATTTAACTGCTTGATTTGTCGTGGAGGATTTGCGGACATGCGCCGCAAACCCGGGTTGTGGAAAGCCAGGAAGGGCTTTTTCAACAACCTGCCAGGTTAGCGACAAGATTATTTCAGCCGCTTTCCGAGAAATTTCGGGCAGCGGCCGGACCCTGTCGGGGGGAAGGGAAATATTCAGTCAGATGTGCAGGGGCAACCGCTATTCGCAGGGAACCACGTCTTCCGCCAGCAGGCCTTTATCCCCCTGCTGCATTTCGAACTCCACCATCTGTCCCTCGTTCAAAGTTTTGTACCCCTCGCCGCGAATACTGCGATAGTGTACAAAAATATCCTCACCACTCCCTTCGCCCCGGGTGATAAAACCATAACCCCGGGCATTGTTGAACCATTTGACGGTACCCGTAACGCGATCACTCATTGAGCCAACCTCATTATTTTTATTGCGCTTACCACTAAACCCCTACGGAAAACAGGGGCAAACGCCACCCCAATTCCGGCCACGGGTAGCGAGCCCGTCACCGCACTTATACTGCCCACCAAGTCAGTCTCGATGCGGCTGTCTGATTCTTAGATAAAACGATGCCAGTGTCCAGATTTGCCGATAAAATTATTTCGCCATTTCCAAGGAAATACGCAATGATTTGTCTCTGGGGGCGGGTCAATCCCACATAAACTGTCAAAATATGCTTTTCGCGACACAGTGCTCGCTCGCGCTACGCCTCATCCCTTCGCAGTGGTATCTCTGAGCCCTTCGGGGACTTCCGCGATATGCACGGTGGAGGTTGGGAAAGCGCAGGAGGCGCCATGCCCTTCAATTATCCGTAATACCGTAAGCAGAATATCCTGCTTGATTTCGTGGAAGCGCACCCATTCCGTGGTCCTGGTGAAACAGTAAATAAAAAAATCCAGCGACGACGGCGCAAAGGAATTAAAGTTGACGATCAACGTCTGGTTGCTGTCGATTTCGGGGTGTTCCTGTAACATCGCCTTCACATCGGTAACGATAGCTGACAATTGCCCCGCATCTTCATAGCGGACACCGATGGTTTCAAAAATTCGACGATTCAGCATACGGGAGGGATTTTCAACCGCAATCTGGTTGAATATCGAGTTCGGAATATACAGTGGTCGCTTGTCAAAAGTCCTTATCCGGGTGAGGCGCCAGCCGATATCCTCCACTGTCCCCTCGATCTCCTTGTCCGGCGAGCGCACCCAGTCTCCCACCGCAAACGGCCGGTCCAGGTAAACCATCAGGCCGCCAAAAAAGTTGGCCAGCAAATCTTTCGCGGCAAATCCGACTGCGAGCCCACCAATACCACCAAATGCCAGCACACCGCTGATGCTGTAACCCAGGTACTGCATCAACACCAGGGCCGAGGTAATCAGGATGGAGACCCGTACCAGCTTGCCCATGGCGCGCACAGTGGTCGCGTCCATCGGTTTGCTCATGTACTGGGGGTTGCGTAAATTGGCCTCCACATTGCGTGCAAACCGCAATGCGAACCAGGTCAACACCAGGATCAGTCCGATCTGCCGCACCGGCACCACCAGGGAAAATATCTCTGCCCCGGTAGCACTGCCGGCCCGCCCCGCCGCCAGGGTCAGGCCCAGCAGCCAGATGAGTACCATTGCCGGCGGATTGAGAGCCGCTACCAGCGCGTCGTCCCAGGGATTAGCGGTTTTCTCCGCACGCCGATGCAGGCGTCGCACGAAGCCGGTACAAAACCAGGCCCCTAGTGCGGTCCCCAATACAATTATGAAGGTTGCCACTATCCACAGTCGATTGTCCCCGATCCAGGACAATATCATTTGCTGCGCCGATTCCACTGCCTACTCCCGATAAACAACTGTTATTAATCCGACAATTCAATGGGTAATTTCTGTATTCACTGGTTCGCCGTCATTAAAATTTTGGCATTCACACACAACAACCTGTACGGCCTCGCACCGGTCCTGTGCCCGGCCCGCAACTAAACGCCGGCAGCCAGGGGTTCAATCGATTCCAGCCAGGATTTGGTCCGCCGCCAGCGGTCGCTCTCGGCAAGCTCCTCCCAGGAGCCTATTTTTGTTTTTGCGCGCATGCGCGCGAGGCGTGCGCCCGATTCAGGGATGGGGACGAAATTCCGCAGCGCTGCCAGTGCTTCCAGTGTACCCGCGCGGCTATTGCACACCAACCCCATGTCACAGCCGGCGGTCAGCGCCGCCCGGATACGGTCCCCGTAAGTTCCCGCCATTCCGGCACCCTCCATGGACAGGTCATCACTGAAAATAACCCCATTAAAGGCCAGCTCCGTGCGTACGATTTTTTGCAGCCAGAAGGGGGAAAAGCCCACCGGCCGGTCGTCCACCTGCACGTAGTGGATATGCGCGGGCATCACCGCATCCAACTCACCCGCGCGAATACACTCGATAAAGGGTAGTGCATCGGAAGCCATGACCTGTGCAAGCGTCCGCTGGTCCCGCGGCAGTTCTTCGTGGCTGTCCTCCAGCACATGGCCGTGGCCGGGGAAGTGTTTGCCGGTTGTGGCCATGCCGGCCTGGTGCATGCCTTCCATGAAGGGCCGCACCCGCTCGGTGACTTTGGCCGGATCCGCAGCAAAACTGCGGTCGCCGACGATTTTGCAGTGTTGATCATCGGCGTCCAGTACCGGTGCAAAGCTGAAATCCACCCCCACCGCCAGCAGCTCCGACGCCATCAGCCAGCCGGCGTCCCTAAGTTGATCGGGATCCGCACGCGCGCTCAAAACCTGCATGGAGGGGATACGGGTAAAGTCACCGCGAAACCGCTGAACCCTGCCCCCCTCCTGATCCACGGCCAGCAGGATATCCGGCCGCTCAGCGCGGATGTCACCCACCAGCTGCTGCAACTGTTCCCGGTCGCTGAAGTTGCGGGCGAAGAATATGAGCCCTCCTACCAGTGGGTTGGCCAGCAGTTCCCGGTCCTCCGGCAACAGGTAGGTACCACCGATATCGGCCATCACCGGCCCGATCACTGCGCTCATACAAAGGGCTCCCAGTTGGTTTTACTCGGCGCGCAACATCGCAGATGCGGAGGGCACCAGCCGCTCCAGTGTCTCTCCCAGGCTGCTCTCAGCACCAAAGTCCTCCCTCAGAATAGCCTCGATGGCATCAAAGCTCGAAAGTGTGAAAATAGTCGCACCCAGCATGAAATAGAGCCGCCAGTAGATAGTCACCGGATCCAGCTCCGGCAGCGCCCGGGCCAGCAGGCCGGCGAATCGCCGGTAGCTGTCACCGTACCTGGAAACGATAAAACGGCGCAGATGCCCCTGATACTGGGTGTAGGCAAGTCCCAGCAGACGCATAAAGCGCTGCGGATCGCGACCCTCGGCGGCCAGGCTGCCCAGGCCGACCCGGTAGAGGCTCTCCAGCAGCCCCTCCAGGTGCAGCGGCTGTTCCAGTGCGGCGCGGCGGTCCAGCTCATCCGCCAAGGTTGTGGTGAAAGGCGTGAGAAACCGCTCAAAAACCGCCTGAATCAATTCCTTTTTGGAACCGAAATGATAATTGACCGCCGCGAGGTTTACCCCCGCAGTGCTGGTAATGGTGCGCAGAGAAGTCTCGGTAAAGCCTCTTTCGGCGAACAACACTTCTGCCGCATCCAGAATTCGGGTAACGGTGTCCGGCTGGCTCATGAAATTCAAACCACCAATTAAAACAGTTGTTCGGTTCTGATGCAGATTAGCATAACCCGCCCACCCTGTGGCCACTAGCGGCGCCGGGCAGTAATATCAACACCCGCAGCCTGCTGTCCCGAACAGGGATGTTCGGGTCGCGAATCGAGTATGTAACTGCTTGATTTGTAGTGGAGGGCTTGCGGACCTGCGTCGCAAACCAGGGTTGCGGAAAGCCAGGGAGGGTCTTTTCAACAAGCTGTTAGGGGCAGTCGGGATAGAAAGAGCCTCACAGGAAGCCAGGACAGGAACAGGGGCTCTGAAGGCTGGACAGGTGCACTACCAGAACCTGCCATCACCGGGCCTGAAACCGTGCACGCAAATGGCAGCATGCAATATCCGCCGAGGTCACAAACCAACTGGAGCTGCCGCTATAACATCCGTGGCTTTTCGGACAAATTCCGCCCTCAGCTGGCGGCCCGCCGCCAACCAATGGATCGCTGGCACTTGGTGGGGAACTGCTATTCCCGCTCGCGAATATAATGGAGAATCAGCTCCGCGGCCTCATCCACTGTATCCACAGTTCTGAACAGATCCAGGTCAGTGGCATCGATGCAGTGGCGCTCCAGCACCGTGTCCACCAGCCAGTCCCGCAGTCCCGACCAGTAACTTTTACCTACCAGCACAATCGGAAAGCGCCGCACCTTCTGCGTCTGTACCAGGGTCAATGCCTCGAACAGCTCATCCAGAGTTCCATAACCCCCGGGCATGCCGACAAAGCCAACGGCGTGTTTAACAAACATAAATTTACGTACAAAAAAGTAGCGAAAATTCAGGCTGATATCCTGATAGGGGTTTGGTAACTGTTCAAACGGCAGTTCAATATTCAAACCGATAGACTTGCCCTTCTGGGGGTAGGCGCCGCGATTACACGCTTCCATCAAACCCGGCCCACCACCGGTAATCACCGGTACTCCCTCCGCGGCCAGCAATTCTCCCAACCTGACAGCCTGTTGGTACTCAGCACTATCCTCGGTAAATCTCGCCCCACCGAAAACAGTCACGGCGCCGTTCAGAGCAATCAGCCGCTCGATCCCGTCCACCAGTTCCGATTGGATGCGCAGAACGCGCCACGCTTCGGGCATTTTCGCATCAAGCATTGTTATAGTTCCTTTCTTGTCGCGCAATTAAACGCAAATTTTACAACCTGTCCCGTTCCACTTTAGCAGCAGTTAGCCGTCGGGCGCCAAACATTGCGCAGCAGGCAAATCTGTATATAATCACAGCAACTGTATATAAATACAGAAACACGACAGGTGATCACATGACCAACCTCACTGCCCGTCAGGCGCAAGTACTGGAATTGATCAAGTCCTATCTGGACGAGACCGGATACCCCCCAACCCGCGCTGAAATCGCCCAGGAACTGGGTTTTCGCTCCCCCAATGCGGCGGAGGAGCACCTCAAAGCGTTGGCGCGCAAGGGGGCTATCGAGATGGTGGCCGGTGCTTCGCGCGGAATCCGCATTCCCGACTACCAGCCAGGCTTGCCGGTTGTGGGCCGGGTGGCAGCCGGCAATCCCATTCTGGCGGAGGAGAACATCGAGGATTACTGCGAATTGCCTTCAGACTTTTTCCACCCCCCGGCGGACTATCTGCTGCGGGTCCACGGCATGAGTATGCGCGGCGCGGGGATTTTGGACGGCGATCTGCTGGCGGTGCAGCGCACTGACCAGGTACGCAATGGCCAGATAGTGGTGGCGCGCATTGAGGACGAGGTGACCGTCAAGCGATTTCGGCGCAAAGGCAATCAGGCAATGGTCCAGCTACTGCCGGAGAACGAGGATTTTGACGTGATCCAGGTGGACATGCGGGACAAAAATTTTGCCATCGAAGGGTTGGCTGTAGGCGTGATACGACAGAGCCCCTGAGCTTTACAAGTGGAGGCGGCCTGTCCGCCCACCCTTGCCTTGCGCTCCCTAGCCGGGATGCCGTACTGACGGGTATTGTTCACCCTCAATGGATGGTGTGGTTGACCGGCTCCACTTCCTCTTCATCGATAAAGTCCACATCCGAATCGCCGATATTCTGCACCGCCTCGATACCCGCTTCCAGCATTGCGCGCGCAATGATGATTTTGTGCTCGCGCAAAAAGTGCAGACTCTCCTCCGAAAAGTGAATGCGCACCAGCGGGTCCTCCCTGTGGCCGGCGCGGCGCAGCGCTATATCGCCATTGGCCAGCTCAATGATTTCAAACGTTTCGGAGGACATGCAATTCTCCCCTTTTGACACGGCATCTTGTGGGGCAGTGTAACATACGGGGGGGCAGTCGTTCACGACAGATCCGTGTAAAGACTCTGGGGATGGAAAGCGGACGGCGGAGTTACCACTCCTCGGTATGGGCCCGGTGCCTCTGTACCAGCTCTTGCAACGCCAGGTGCCAGGCCCGCAACCTAACGTCGTTCAGTGATTCGGGATTGGCCGTCGCACGATTACCGGTGGAAATAAGATCAACACCCACCTGCGCCCCGGCGTTAGCCTTCCCCGGGCGCCACAGCAACCGCCAGCAGGCCAACAGCTGGGACAACCAGCTGCAGGGATCCTCCTCCAGGGCGATAAGCTCAGCCACTTCCCCACTGGCTTTAGCGCTGGCTTGCAGGCGCTGCTGCAGCTCTGCGGCGGATTGAGGCTCCAGGCCCAGCTGCAATTGAAACGACAGCTCTGCCAGATAAGCCAGGTATGCCCTCCACAGCTGCATCAGTGCCGCCTCCCGCAGTGCCGCGGCCTGCAACCCCTGGGCCGGCCGCCCCGCCAACAGCAGCTCGCTCTTGCGCAGCGCCGAGGTTACAGTGCCGGTATAGGGATTGCTCATCCGGAACGGGAGGCCGATTTCCTCTTGGCCGCCGGCTTGCGCTTTGCCGCCGGACTCTTGCTACCGGCCTCCGCCTGCCACCGGCCGTCGCGATAAAAAGCTCGCCAGCCCGTCGCCTTGCCGTCCTCCTCGGACTGCACATACTGCTCCTGGGTCTTGCGGCTAAAGCGCACTACCGTATCGCGTCCCTGATCGTCTTCAGTGGGTGCGGAAAAGAGAAAACTGTACTTGGGATCTATCTCGCTCTGGTGTGGCAGCAGTTCCTTGACCAAAGGTGCCCGGGTCTCGCGCTTGCGCGGGAACTGGCTGGCGGCCAGGAACAGTCCCGATGCGCCATCGCGCAAAATATAATGGTCGTCCACTTTTGCGCACGCCAGCTCGGGCATGGGTACCGGGTCCATTTTTGGCGGCGCCGGCTGCCCGCTCTTGAGCAGCTTGCGGGTGTTTTTACAGTTCTCGTTGGTGCACGCAAAATACTTGCCAAAGCGACCCGGCTTCAGCTGCATGTCGCTGCCGCATTTATCGCACTCTATCACCGGGCCGTCGTAGCCTTTGATTTTAAAAGTGCCCTGCTCCACCTCGAAGCCACTGCAATCCGGGTTGTTACCACAGATGTGCAGTTTGCGGTGTTCGTCCACCAGGTAACTGTCCATTGCGGTACCGCATTTGGGACAGCGGCGCTTTTCCCGCAACTGACGGGACTCCGCCTCATCGTCCTGATCCGCATCCACAGCCTCATCGCCCGACACCAGGTTCATGGTGTTGGTACAGCGCTCCTTGGGCGGCAGAGCGTAACCCGAGCAGCCCAAAAACACACCGGTAGAACCGGTGCGAATCTGCATGGGGCGGCCACACTTGCTACATTCGATATCTGTGTCCGTGGGCGTATTGCGGCGCATTCCCCCGTCTGCCGCCTGGGCCTTCTCCAGCCGCTGGGAAAAATCCGCATAAAACGCATCCAGCAGATCCTTCCAGCCCCTGTGCCCGTCGGCCACTGCGTCCAGGGACTCCTCTAGGTTGGCGGTAAAGCCGTAATCCATCAGGTTGGTAAAACTCTCCCCTAGGCGATCCGTGACAATATCACCCATTTTTTCGGCGTAAAAACGCCGGCTCTCCAGGCGGACATAACCGCGGTCCTGAATGGTGGAGATGATAGAGGCATAGGTGGAGGGGCGACCGATACCGCGCTTTTCCAATTCTTTGACCAGTGTCGCCTCGCTGTAGCGTGCCGGCGGCTTGGTGAAGTGCTGTTTGGGGTCCAGTTTCTTCAGGGACAGCTGCTCCCCCACCTTCACATCCGGCAGCACCAGATCCTCTTCTTTCTTACCGATCGACGGCGCCACTCTCAGAAAGCCATCAAACCGGATCACCCGCCCGCGGGCGCGCAGCTCAAACTCCCCGGCACCCACCACCACTGAGGTGGAAGTGAACTGTGCCGGCGTCATCTGACAGGCGACAAACTGGCTCCAGATCAGGTGATACAGCCTTCCAGCGTCACGCTCCACACCCGCGAGCATTGCCGGTTGCATCCGGACATCCGAGGGCCGGATCGCCTCGTGTGCCTCCTGGGCGCCCTCCTTGCTGCTGTAGCTGTTGGGCACTTCCGGCAGGTACTTGTCCCCATACTGCTCGCCGATAAACGCCCGCGCCGATTCCACGGCCTCACCACTGAGGTTGGTGGAGTCGGTACGCATGTAGGTAATATGGCCCGCCTCGTAAAGCCGCTGAGCCAGTGTCATAGTCTTTTTGACGCTGAAGCCGAGGCGGTTGCTCGCCGCCTGCTGCAGGGTGGAGGTGATGAAAGGTGCGGTGGGTTTCGACTGAGTGGGTTTGTCGTCCCGGGCGGTAACCCTGAATTCCGATCCCTGCAGCGCCTTGATCGCAGCGCTGGCCTGGGATTCGTTAACGGGGCGGAAAGCTTCCCCGCCCTGGCGTTTGACTTCCAGCCGCAGTGGTTCTGTCTTGCGGGTTTGCGTATCGGCGAACAGCGTCCAGTATTCCTCCGGGATAAAAGCGCGGATTTCCCGTTCCCGCTCCACCACCAGGCGCACTGCTACCGACTGCACCCGCCCGGCAGAGAGGCCTCGGGCAACCTTCTCCCACAGCAGCGGCGATACCATATAGCCGACAATGCGGTCCAGAAAACGGCGCGCCTGCTGGGCATTGACCCGGTCGATGTTGAGCCGCCCCGGATCTTTAAAGGCTTCCTGAATCGCCGATTTGGTGATCTCGTTGAACACCACCCGCCGGTAGCGTTCACCGCCCCCGCCAATGGCCTCACGCAGGTGCCAGGCGATAGCCTCCCCCTCGCGATCCAAATCCGTAGCCAGATAAATGTAATCGGCGTCCTGTGCCAGCTTGCGCAGTTCGCTGACCACCTTTTCCTTGCCCGGCAGTATCTCGTAATGGGCTTTCCAGTTGTGATCCGGATCTATGCCCATGCGCTTGATCAACTGCTCGCGGCTTTTCTTGCGCCGATGAATTTCTTTCTGTTCCGGCGACAATTTGCGCGTCTCGGCTGACCGCCGGGCCCGCTCCTTGGCATCCACGGGCTGCTTGTTGCCACCGCCAGTGGGCAGATCGCGAATATGACCGACACTGGACTTCACTACAAAGTCCTTGCCGAGGTATTTGTTGATTGTTTTCGCTTTGGCAGGAGACTCGACGATAACCAGTGATTTACCCATAAGCACTTGATTTAGCTAAAAAAAAATTTACTACACCTGCAGACTTTCTACACAGTGCTGCAGGAATATATAAGCCCCGTCCCCGACTTGGTCAAGCAAACAGCTGCATTCCCATTCGGCCAGTGGCGGCGTCCGTGGTCGCCGGAGCGACGATAATCCGGCCCCGCAGGGCCCCTCGCAGGTTGTTAAAAAAGCCTTTCCTGGCTTTCCTGGCTTTCCTCAACCCGGGTTTACGGCGCATGTCCGCAAACCGTCCATGACAAATCAAGCAGCTACACGCTTGATTTGCGGCCCGAACATCCCGGTTCGGGACAGCGTGGAGTTGAAAAATACGTTTTCAACTGCCCGCCAGGCGCCTCATGCCGCATCGGGCCGACCCGGTGGCAACCGGATGGCCTGTTCAATCAGCGGTCGAAAGCGACCCAGTGCGGCTTCCAGCGCTGCCAGGCCCGGATCGCCGCTGCTTTCCCGCCACTGCACCCCCAGGCCCCCGCGGCTGGCCACCACCGCACAGGCGTCCTCCGGCAGCACCCCGAGCATTTCAACCAGTGCGGCTCGGGCGCTCTGCGGCGCAGCGCGCCCGTTGCGCCAGTCCCACCTGCCGGCGAAATGCATCGCGTGGGAGACCCGCTGCAACTCCAGCACCCAGTCCGTTTGCAATCGGCGACTATCCTCCCAACGGCCGAAATAGACCGCGGCGGACCCCTCTCCCAGAGCTGCCGGAAGCGGCATCATCTGCACCGTCATACCGGCTTTGGCTGCGCGCTGACGCAAAGCCGCGAGATCGCGGTCGCGACGGCTGGGCTTGATCCACATCACCGGCCCAACCACCAGGACAAGGGCAAACAGGACGATAATCAGGGGCAGCCAGCTGGCCATGGCCTCTCCGTGCCGGTGTCAAAGGGCGCCCATTGTGCGCGAAACGGCGCTATTCATGTCAACAAGTTTTTTTTACAGTAGACTCTGGTGGGGCCACAGTGCCACCGCAAAAGAACCCAAAAGGAGCTATGCAGCAATGGCCAGCTATCAACGTATACTCGTGGGACTGGACCTATCCGAAGAATCTGCCCAGGTTCTGCAGAAAGCGTCAGAAATCGGCAAGGCATCCGGTGCTGAGATCAGCCTTGTCCACGTGATCGAACCCCTTACCTTCGCCTATGGCGGCGACATTCCCATGGACCTGTCGGAAGTGCAGGAGCAGCTGCAGACCCAGGCCCGGGAACAACTGCACAAAGCCGCACAGTCATTGAGTGTGCCGGCGGAGCGCCAGCGGGTGGTATTGGGGCAGCCGGCCACCGAGATCCACAGGCTGGCAGACGAATTTGCCTCTGATCTGATCGTAATTGGCAGTCACGGCCGCCACGGCCTGGCACTGCTGCTCGGCTCGACCGCCAACGGCGTGCTGCACGGCGCCGGTTGCGATGTGCTGGCAGTGAGGGTGCACAGTGCCGAGGCGGATAAAAAGTAACGGCGAATATCCGCACTTCCGTCTACTGGTGCGAATCCAGTTCCGCCCAGCGATCAAAGGCGGCGTCCAACTGCGACTGCAGCTGCGCATACCGCTTTAACCGCTGGTCGATGACAGCGGGCTCGCGGCTGTAAAAATCCGCCGCGCCCACCTCAGCCTCCAGGGCAGCCAGTTCCTCTTCCAACTGTTCAATCTGCCCCGGCAGCGCGTCCAGCTCACGCTGCAGTTTGTAGCTGAGCTTTTTCTTTTTTGCCCGGGCCCCGGAAATCCCAGCGCCGCTCTCGCGGGCCGGCTGGGCTTTTGTGCTACCGGCCTTTGGCACCGGGTCCCGCCAGGCCCCGAAACAGCCGCCCTGGCGGATGAAATCGGCGTAGCCACCCACATACTCGCGCACTCGCCCATCGCCCTCGAAAGCCAGGCAGGAACCCACCACATTGTCGAGAAAAGCCCGGTCGTGGCTGACCAGCAAAACAGTGCCGGCAAAATCCAGCAGCAGCTGCTCCAGCAGTTCCAGGGTTTCGACGTCCAGATCGTTGGTGGGCTCGTCCAGCACCAGAATATTGGCCGGCTGGCTGAACAACTTGGCCAACAGTGCCCGGTTGCGCTCGCCACCACTCAGGGCTTCCACTCTGGTGCGCGCCTTGACGCCGGAAAAAAGGAAATCGGCCAGGTAGGACATCACATGCCGGTCCCGACCACCGATGGAAATCGACTCCCTCCCCTCGGCGATATTATCCAGTACCGAGAGCCCCGGATTCAGCTGGTCGCGGCGCTGGTCAAAATAGGCCACATGCTGGCGGGTACCCAGCCGGACCTGTCCGCTATCCGGCTGCAACTGCCCTAACAGCAGCTTGATCAGGGTGCTCTTGCCGGCGCCATTGGGGCCGATCAGGCCGACCTTTTCGCCCCGCAACAGCGTCAGCGACAAGTCCCGGATAATGGGCTCAGAGCCCCCGTATGAAAAATTGACTCTGGTCAGCTCCGCTACCAGTTTGCCGGACCGCTCGCCCGCATCCAGTACCAGCTTGGCGGAACCCTGGGCGCCGCGACGAGCCTCTCTCTGGCGGCGCAGCTCCTGCAGTGCGCGCACCCGGCCCTGATTGCGTGTCCGCCGCGCCTTGATACCGCGCCGGATCCAGTCCTCTTCCCGCGCCAGTTTTTTATCAAACAGTGCCTGGCTGCGCGCCTCCTCCTCCAGCAGCGCCTCCTTCTGTTTCTGGTATTGATCAAACTGACACCGGAACACCCGCAATTGACCCCGGTCCAGGTCCCACACACTGTGTGCGAGCCGCTGAGCCAGAGCGCGATCGTGGGTGACGAATAACAGGGCGCCGCGAAAGCCCGCCAGGAATTCCTCCAGCCATTCCACCGCAGCGATATCCAGGTGGTTGGTGGGCTCGTCCAGTATCAACAGATCCGGTGCCGCCACCAGCGCTCTGGCCAGTGCTGCGCGTCGCTGCCAGCCACCGGACAAGTCGCCCACCAGGGCACCGGACTCGAGACCCAGCCGGTCCATGACACTGTCGATTTGCGCCAGCAACTCCCAGCCGTGAGCCCGTTCAATCCGGGCCTGCAACTCCTCACACGGCCGGTCGCGGTAGTCCGCCAGCCGGAGGCCGACTTCCCCCAGTCCAGCGGCCACGTGTCGATACACAGTGTCGCGACAACCAGAGGGCAGCTCCTGCTCCAGGGTCCCCACCACCAGGCCGGTGCTGTAGATCACCTCGCCTCCATCCGCGTCAATTCCGCCCCCTATCAGGCGCAACAGGCTGGACTTTCCCTCACCATTGCGACCAACCAGGCAAATACGGTCCCCGCGCTCTATCTTTGCGCTGGCGCAGTCGGCGAGCACCTGGGTTCCATAACGCAGGTCGACACTATCGAGCTGAAGCAACATAACAACAACTAAAAAACTAACAGGTTATTGGAAAAGCCTCCCCTGGCTTTTTTCAGCCCGGGTTTGCGGCCCATGTCCGCAAAGCCTCAACGACAGAGCAAACAGTCACACACTTGATTTGCGGCCCGGACACCCCTGTCCGGGCCACCAGCTGCTGGCCAAGTCTTTTGCAGCGGCCTGCTAAACTCTATCAGGTTGTCGAAACAACCTTGCCCGGCTTTCCCCAAGCCAGTTTTGCGGCCCATATCTGCCTACAAATCAAGCAGTTAGACGCTTGCTTTGTCCCCCGAACACCTCTGTCCGGGGCAGCAGACTGTTGAAAAATACTGTTTCAATATTCGGCCTTAGGGCATGGCCCGCCGCCGGTGACTGGTCCGGCAACAGGGGACAAGCCACCGGATCAAGTGTAAAGAGGGATATTTTACGCAGAATTACCCGCAGGGTTCTGATAAATTCACCAGTGAGCGCTTTTTGATCAGGTGGTTTGGATGTTTTCAGGTAGTCATAGAATTGCGCTGCTTTATCTGCTGATGGTCGCTGCTGCACACAGTGACGCCGCTCCATCGGAGACGGGAACTGCGGCGACACAGCGCGAGCAACTCGCAGCGGCCCGTGCAGCCATTGCCGGTGGCGATCAGGGCAGTTACCGCAAGCTCAGGGCACAACTTCAAGATTACCCATTGCGCCCCTACCTGGATTATTGGTCCATCACCCGGCGTATTCACCGCCTTCCGCTGGCGGAGATAGATACGTTCCTGACCGACAACCGCGATACCGCTATCGGTGACTGGATGCGGGTACGCCTTCTCCGCGAGCTGGGTGCGCGCAAGCGCTTCCGCGCCTATCTTAAATACTACCAACCCGACACTGTCAAGCGTGCCTCACTGCAATGCTATTACGCCGATGCCCTGGCGCGACACGGGGACAAGGACCAGGCCTACGGCCTGGTGCAGGAATTATGGATGGTAGGTCACTCACAGACTGAGGAGTGCGATCCGGTGTTCGCCCGCTGGATCGCCGACGGTGGGCTGACCCCCGCACTCAACTGGAAGCGTCACAAGCTGGCAGTGGAAGAGAAGAATCTGGAGCTGGCGGCGTTCATCGCGCGCCGCATGGACAGTGCCCAAGGTGCCAGGGCGCAGCTTATGCGCCAGGTACACCGGCAGCCGGAACTGCTGCTGGACTACCAGCGGTTCAGCACCGGTCAGCCGGAGGACAGGGACATAGTGCTGTTGGGGTTGCACCGCCTGGCGCGCACCGACGCCGAGCAGGCCGACCGGGCCTGGGGGCGCTATGAAGCCAGCTTCCTTTTCTCCGCTGCCGAACGCAACGATTTGCTACGCGACCTGGCCCTGCGCTACGCACAGCAGGAGGATCTGCAGGGCCTGCAGCAGTTCATGCAGCGCCATGACGATATTGCCGATGCCCGCACCACCACTTGGCTCGCGCGGCAGGCGCTGCGCCGGTTGGACTGGGAACAGGTCAATTTCTGGATAGACCGACTGCCACAGGAGACCCAGGAACAGGAACGCTGGCTTTACTGGAAGGCGCGGGCAGTAAGGGAACTGTACGGCCAGCGCGGCGCGGAGGTGGCTAAACACCTTTACCAGAAAGCTGCCGCCGAGCGCAGTTACTACGGATTCCTGGCCGCCGATGCCATCGGCAACAACTACCGTTTTATCGACCGGCCCGTGCCCGTGACACCGGTCCAGGTCGCAGAAATGGCACGGCGCCCAGCCCTGCTTCGCGCGCGGGAACTGCAGGCCATCGGCGAGTTTTACCACGCCCGCCGGGAATGGGAATACGCCACGCGAAACATGTCACCACAGGAGTTGCTGGCGGCCGGTAAAGTGGCCAGCACCTGGGGCTGGTACCACAAATCGATCCAGTCCGTACTCGCCGCCGATTACCTGGACGACCTGGAACTCCGTTTTCCCCTTGCCTTTGCCGACATAGTCGGTGAAGTCAGCAAAAAGTCGCCACTGGATCCCAACCTGATTTATGCGGTGGCACGACAGGAAAGTCACTTCAGCCGCGACGCCAAGTCCTCCGCCGGAGCCCTCGGGCTGATGCAGCTGCTGCCGTCAACCGCCCGCGACACGGCCCGGCGCGCCGGCGTACCCTACAGGCGCAGTTGGGATCTGCTGAGCCCGAGCACCAACATCGCGTTGGGCAGCTTCTACCTCGGCAGCCTGCTCCACCGCTTTGACAACAACCGCATTCTTGCAACCGCAGCTTACAACGCGGGGCCGGCGCGGGTAGCCCGCTGGTTGCGTGAGACCCAACACCGACTGCCCTACGACGTCTGGATCGAGACAATTCCCTTTCAGGAAACGCGAAAGTACGTACAAAACGTACTCGCCTATACGGTGATTTACGCCTACCGTAGCGGCGCTGCGCAACCGCTGGTACGGGACCATGAGGCGGCGGCCAAACTCTGACTTTTTTCGCACGAGGTTTGAGGCCAGGGCGGATTCAAAGCCGGTTGCCGAGCCAGTGCCGCAGCTGCTCACCATCGAATGGCCAGGGGCATACATCGTCGTGATCCCCCAGACCCACCACCGGGATTTGCGTCGCAAACCGCTCCAACAGCAGGGCGTCGTCGGCGATATCCACTTCCTGGAGACTTAGATCGAAGGGTTTCAGCAAAGGCCAGATCTCGGCCTTGGCCTTTTCGCACAAGCTGCAGCCGAGTGTTGTATAGAGAAGCAACGGGCGCGCCATAAACTCAGACCAGACCCCGGCTGTAGACCCAGTAGAGACCGGCGACAGCCCCCAACACCAGCATGCCGAGCACCCAATAGACACCCCGCCCCCCATCGGCTGCAGTCTGGCCGGCGTCATAGCGCCGCCGCTCAACCGTCGCCTCGGTGGGGGACGGGATATCGTTTCTCAGGCTGGCCACCGATGCCCCGGCCCTGCGCTCGCCGGCCGCAGTCACCACGGGTCGCACCGTGGTGCGGTCGCGATCATCGGCCGGCCCCACGATACTGAAACTCAAGGTGTCGAAACGCAGTTCGTCGCCCCGGCGGACACGGGTTTCCGACACACGCTCATTGTTTAAATAAGTGCCATTGGCGGAGCCGAGATCCGTCACAAACAAGAGTCCACCGCGGATTTCGAGGCGTGCGTGACGGCGCGACAGATGCGACAGCGAAAAGGTGATATCACTCTCGTCCGAACGACCCACTACGGTACTCTCACGAATCGGGAATACCCGGCCGGCGATCGCCGGGTGGTTGGCGCGCAAAGCCCAGGACACCGGCGCCGCGGCAGCGGAGGCCTGCAACTTGGTCACTTTGGGATCCACCACCATCAGTTCCCGACTGCCCACTTTGACCCGGTCGTTGAGCCCGACGGCACAGCTGGTCTCCACCAGTTTGTCATTCATCCACAATTGCTTGCCGGCGAGGTTGTGCAACATCAACTGCTCGCCTTCTATCACCACTTCCGCGTGCAGTTTGGCAACAGTTTCGTCCGCAATGGTCAAGTCACAACCCGCTGCCCGTCCGATAGTCACTTTTGGTGCAACCAACCATACGCTGACGCTGGCATCGCTGAGATCGCAAAGTTTGAGCATGGAAACATTATCCTTTTTTCTCCCGCCTCATCGACTGCGACGAGCGCGGCAATACATAGGTCCCGGACTGCGCATCACCCCCAACAGCGCCGGCCCGCTCCCACTCAGGCGCTGAAGTTTAACACGCCCGCTTTTGTTGACATGTGAATCGGTTTGCAGCGTAGAATGGCTTCGCGCATTATTATGTTGTGCTGTGCCCGGGTGAAGGCCTATATAACAGGTATCAACGTACATTTTAATGCATTGAACCATAGGCCTCCCACCAGACGAATGCAGATGACGAGAGTTTTCAGCGAGTAGCAGACATAAGCAGTACCAGCTGACGTATCTGACAATCCACAATAACAACAAGGTAGTTGCAGGGCAGTGAGTGAAGCCAAACTAAGTGAGGTACCCCGCAGTACCGGCGAAATGCAGCGGGTCAGGTTGGCTGAGCGCAGCGCTGGCGCGACTCACCCGGGTTATACCCGGGAACAGAATGAAGACGCCTTCTGGGGAGATGAGCATCGCGGCATCTGGGTGGTTGCTGACGGCCTCGGCGGTCACCAGGCGGGTGAGATTGCCAGCAAAACCGTCGTCGAGGAGATTCGGCGCTCCTCCACCACAGACAGGCACTATGAGCGCGCCCTGCAGCGCGCCCATGCACTTCTGGTTGGCGAGGAGCACGACAGCACCAATATGGGCTCCACCGTGGTGGTTGCGGCGGAGGATGGAGCTTATTTCCACATATACTGGGTCGGCGACAGCCGCGCATATCTCTGGACGCCCGGGGGGATTCAGGGCCAGCTGCAACAACTGACCAGCGACCACTCCTATGTGCAAATGCTGGTGGACTCGGGTGTAATCAACTCCACCGAAGCCGCCAGCCACCCGAACCGCAACGTCATCACCCGCTGTATCGGCGGCAGCACCAATCCCAAACTTGAGGTGGACCGGGTCTCCTCCCCCTGGGCTCCGGGTCAGCGACTGCTGCTGTGCAGCGACGGCCTCAGCGCCGAGGTCGAAGCGGACCAGATCGAAAAAATCCTGGCGGAGAATGCCGACAACCGCCGGGCCGCAGAACTGCTCATCGCCGCCGCGCTGGATGCCGGCGGCAGGGACAATGTCACCGTACAGTTAATCGATGCCCCCGCTACCAGTTCCAGTACCAATATCCGCTGGCCCTTTCGCTGGTGGCTCAGGTGCACTTATAGCGCGGCCCTGCGCAGGTGGCGGTGGCTGGCGGGGGCAGCGCTTGCCATCGCAGTGACAGCCTACTGGCTGATCGACAAAATCTGATTCGGGGAAATGGACTCGATGGAAGTCGCAAGCAGCTCCACCACACTGGCAATCCCCGGTTACCGTATTCTGAAAAAAATTAACCAGGGTGGCATGTCTACCGTGTATCTGGCGGTACAGCGCAGTGTCGGCCGCCAGGTGGCGCTGAAAGTCATGTCGCCGGCTCTCAATGCGGACCCTATTTTCAGCGAGCGTTTCCAACGCGAGGCCAATATAGTCGGCCAGCTGTCACACCCCAATATTATCGGTATCCACGATATCGGCTGCTACCGGCGCCTCAACTACATCGCCATGGACTACCTGGCCGGGGGCTCGGTTGCCGACCGGCTCGCCAAAAGTGCCATGGACCCGCTGGAGGCGCTGAACATCACCAGGGAGATCGCCCTGGCACTGGACCACGCACACGGCAAGGGTTATGTGCACAGGGATCTGAAGCCGGAAAACATACTCTTTCGCGAGGATGGTTCGGCGGTGCTTACCGATTTTGGCGTCGCCCGCACAGTGGCGGGCACCAGCCGCATGACAACCACCGGTATGGTGGTGGGCACCCCCCACTACATGAGCCCGGAGCAGGCCCGCGGCGCCGCTATTGACGGCCGCGCGGACCTCTACAGCCTCGGGGTGGTACTCTATGAAATGATCACCAGTGTGGTTCCATTTCAGGCGGAGGAGGCGGTAGCCATCGCCATCAAGCACCTCACCGACCCGGTACCCAAACTGCCCGCGCGCCACTCTCTCTACCAGCCTATGCTGGACCGCTTCCTGGCCAAGGACCCCGACAACCGCTTCCAGAGGGGCCTGGAAGCCGTGGACACAATCGACCAACTGCTGGCGACGCTGGCTGGCAAGCCCGCCGTACAGAGCATGCAGCAGGATTCCAATCCGGTGGGCACATCGAGCCTGATTCGCGCATTGCTGATCACACTGTACGGAACCCTATCGAACCAGTTGTCCAGCGCCTGGCGCCGGTGGTGGGACAAACCGTTGCAGGAAAATCCCGAGCGCGCAGAACAGACCACCGTCATTCGGGTCAGGCAGGTCTTGCAGCAGGTGCCCCGGCAACGGCGGCGACGCTGGATTTCAGGCACCGTTGCTCTGGCGGTGATACTTGTTTGCTGGCTGGGCCTTAGCCTGCACAGCCGTGTATTTGCCTGGCGCTTCGACTATGGCCCGCTGGAATCCGCGCGCCAGCTGACTGCCGCCCTGCTGTTGCCGGGCGAAGCGCACCCTGTTGCTGCCATACCTCAAGCGGCGCCCCCGGAACCGGCGGCAGTGCCCGCTACAGAGGATCTCACCGGGGAAATTTTGCAAGGGGACGCGCACGAGGCGCGGCAGGCACAGCAAACACCGACACCCGCGGATGTCGTGTTGGCGCCACAAGAAAATGAGGCCCCGCCGATGGATACCGCCGAGGTTGCAGTACCCCCTGCGGATCCGAGCGCAGACGGCCCGGCAGACGAAGCCGAAGTGGCCGCCCCCACTCCCGAGCCACCCAGATACAGCCTGAGCGTGAAAACCAGCCCCGGCAACGCCCGGGTGCGGATTATGAACATAGCGCCCCGCTACGAGCCGGGCATGGCTCTGCCGCCGGGGCCCTACGACCTGGAAATCAGCAGGCCCGGCTACGTCACCGAGCGGCGCTGGATCACCATCGAGGACAGTGATCTGTCGGTTGCGGTAACCCTGGCGCGGGCCTTTGTACCCGGCAGCCGGTTCCGCTCCCCCCTGTCCGGTGGCGGTCGGGGCCCGGAAATGGTGGTCGTCGGCAGCGGCCGCTTCACCATGGGCAACAACAAACGGGCTGTCGCCAAACCCGAGCGCCGGGTCCGCATAGGCAGGGCTTTCGCCATATCCTCCCACGAGATCACCTTTGACGACTACGATCTCTTCGCCAAAGAAGCCGGCGCAGCTTTGCCTGGCGACGCCGGCTGGGGACGGAAAAGTCGACCGGTCATCAACGTGGCCTGGAGAGATGCTGTGGACTATACCCGTTGGCTGTCGCGCAAAACCGGCAAACGCTATCGCCTGCCCAGCGAGGCGGAATGGGAATACGCAGCCCGCGGTGGCAGCAGCAGCCCCTTTTGGTGGGGAAAGGGCAAAGCAAATGGAAAGGCAAACTGCCGCCGCGGTTGCGCCAGTCAGTTCACCGGCCTCTTCACCGCCACCAGTTCCCCAGTGGGTCACTATCCGGCCAATCCGTTCGGACTCTACGATACCGCCGGCAATGTGGCGGAGTGGGTTCAGGATTGTTTTGTGGCCAATCACAGCCGCGGCCGCAGCGATGGCCGCCCGGTGGCTATTGAAAACTGCTCCCAGCGCACTTTGCGCGGCGGTTCCATGCGCGACCCGGTCGCCAATACCAGCTCCGACTACCGCAAGGGCCTGGACCAGAGCACACTGTCCCGCGAAGTGGGTTTTCGCGTGGTCATGGAGTTGCCTTAGCAGGCTGCTGAAATTCAAAGAATTTCGACGCCTGTTACCGGAATATGGATGTTCCGGCAAAATCGGCGACGCCTAAGTCGTTGATTTTGGGAGAAAAGTGAAAATCACATTTTTCGCTTTTCGTTTGTTGAAAAAGGCAGGATGCCTTTTTCAACAACCTGTTAGGGCTTGTTGACACTAACTGAGTGAGCCCTGCCCTGTGCATCAGCTGTGTGCCCGGATCCTCCAGACCTGGTGAATTTTCGGATTGCGCTGAAAATCCCTGTCCAGCAATTTCGCGGAAAGATTTTCCAGCAGGAATTCCCCTTGCAATGCATCGTCCATTTTGAAGCTGCGCAGGTTTGTGGAGAAAACGAGAATGCCTTCGGGCGCAAGCAGGGTCACACACTGGCGAATCAACTTTACATGATCCCGCTGCACGTCCAGCACCCCGCGCATTTTGGCCGAATTGGAAAAACTGGGCGGGTCGAGAAAAATCAGGTTGTAGTGGCCGCGCCGGTTCTGCTGTGCCGCGTCCAGCCACTGCAGGCAATCCGCCTCCACCAGCTGGTGCCGGTAGGGGTCCAGCCCATTGCGCTGGAAGTTTCTCGCGCTCCAGGCGCGATAGGTCTTGGACATGTCCACACTGGTGCTCTGGCTGCAGCCGCCCAGCGCCGCCTGCACCGTCGCTGTGGCTGTATAGCAGAAGAGGTTCAGAAAGCGCTTGTCCCGCGCATGCTGGCGCAGATACTGCCTGACAGGACGGTGATCGAGAAATAAACCCGTATCCAGGTAGCGCCACAGATTCACTTCCAGCTCGGCGCCGTACTCATTGACCCACAGGGAGGGCCGCGCATCACTCCGGCTCTCGTATTGGGCGGATGCGGCTTTGCCCTGCGCCGCCTTGTGGGAGTGGCGGCGGCGCTCTTTGATGCTGATATTGCCCCGGGGCAGTTGCAGCACCTCCTGCACCGCCCGCACCAGATCCCGCAGCCGGGCCCGGGCCCGGTCCTCCGCAATTGAGGCGGGCGCGCGGTACTCCTGCACATGGGCGAAAAGCTCACCGTCGAGTGCCCGATAAAGATCGACGGCGGCGGCGTATTCCGGCAGATCCGCATCGTAGAGGCGATAACAGTCGATACCCTGTTTCTGCGCCCACTTGCCGTTGACCCGCAGATTCTTGCGCAGCCGGTTAGCCACCATCTGACCACCGGGCGACAGGAGCGGGGTCGCGCTGGAATCCCCTTCCACAGGCTGTGCATGCACACGAAACAGCAGCAACTGTGCCGCTATGCTGCCGTTGTACAGCTGATACCGCTTGTGTGCGCGCAAACCAGTGGCATACCCCAGCTCCGGATTGCCGGTAAAGACCCCCAGAAGCCAGCCGGGGAACTCCGCCTTGAGTTGGCGGCCCAGTTCGGCGTAGGTTTCCCGCAGGGCCTCCTGTTCCCCCAGGCGCTCCCCGTAGGGGGGATTGGTCAGCACCAGCCCCTTCTCTACCGGGCGATGACTGGGTACCTTGAATGCCGCCACCGGGCGACAACTCACCCGTACAAAACGCTCCAGGCCCGCATGGGCGATATTGGCCTCTGCGGCAAACACAATTCTGGCATCGGCATCGTAGCCGCGAATTTCCGGCAGCCCCTGCTCCAGCCCCCGCTGCCTCCGTATCTGTGCCTCCTCCCGCAGAGCCAGCCAAATGTCACCCTGGTGATTGAGCCAGCGCTCGAAACCGAAATCGGCCCGCAACAACCCAGGCGCTATATCCGCGGCCATCATCGCCGCTTCGATCAGGATGGTGCCGGACCCGCACATGGGGTCCAGCAGCGCCCCTCCGGCGGCCGCGATCTGGGGCCAGCCGGCGCGCAGCAACAGCGCCGCGGCCAGGTTTTCTTTTAGCGGCGCGGCGCCAATTTGGGTGCGGTAACCGCGCTTGTGGAGACTCTCACCACACAGGTCGATGGCGATATCCAGCCTGCCCCTATGCAGGCGCAGGGCTACGCTCAGGTCGGGATTATTGCGCTCCACCAGCGGCCGCTCGCCACACTCCCGGCGCATCCGGTCGACAATCGCATCCTTGGCCCGCTGGGCCCCGAACTGGCTGTTGCGGATCTCCCGGTTGGTACCGGAAAACTGCAGCCATAACTTGCCGCCGGGATTGATATGTTGCTCCCAGGGAATCGCCCCCACTGCCCGGTAGAGATCATCGGCATCCTCAACCGACTCCTGCGCCAGCTGCAACAGTATTCTGTTGGCCAGCCGGCTCCACAGACAGCAGCGGTAAGCCAGTGTCAGGTCGCCGCGGAACTGTACTGCCGCCGGCTGCTCGCGGGCCTCCCCGGCCCCCAGTGCGCACAATTCGGACGCCAGCAGCCCCTCCAGGCCCTTGGGGCAAGTGGCGGTAAATACAAACTCTTGCGGTGATCTGGTCAAAATTCAGGTATCTCTAGTGTATATGTCGCGGTACCGCGGCCAGCGCCATGTCAGCCCGGGTCGATGCGCCGGCGGGATCATAGCGCAATAAAATTCCCCTGCGCCAATGGTTCGGACAACAGCATCCGCAAGCTTATGCCATTCCTATCTATGCCATTGCCTGCTTAGCAAAAACCAGGCTCAACGCACTAGCCGTTTGCACCATTGCGGCTTCCGCCACCTGTGTTCATGCCATTCCATCGACGTGCGCCAGTATTCTAAGGCCTGTTCACAAGCCACGTGGCTTTTTGAATCCGTTCGCGGACCATATTCTTTTACATAGAGGGTTGAGCGCTGATCAGCCCAGCGGCCTTAACGGGTTTCGCCGGTTGCAATTGTCGTGAGCCGCCGGGCCGGCAAGGGCAGCCGACGACAGGGTCACTTATGCACCGTCAACCCGGCCACCCAGGGGCCGGATGAAGAGGCTCCACCCGGACCCCCGTCACCACCCATAAACAAACTGAGGTGCTGCAAACGATGAAACGTCAAAAACGCAACCTGCCCGATAGAGCCTTTTGCAAAGGTTATCTGGCCGCCACCGAAAATAAACCGGTCGACAGCTGCCCCTTTTTCACGGGCGATCGACACCAGGAGTGGATAAACGGCTGGCGCGAAGGACGCGAAGATTACTGGAATGGACTTGGGGCTTCCACCAAAGCCCAGAAACTCGAAACCTACCGAACAGTGACCACCGAAACCCATCACCCCGACGGCTGGAGTACTATCTGAAAGCTTGTCGAGAAAACCTTCGATGTTTTTTCACCCGGCGAATCTCCAGCGCCAGAGCCGGGGATCAGGCTGCCTTGGTCCCCTCCCGCCGGGCCAGTGCTATCGCTTCGGCAGCCTCGCGGATCAGGCCGGGCCCGCGATAGATAAAACCCGTGTAGATCTGTACCGCGGTCGCGCCGGCACGGATTTTTTCCGCTGCGCTTTCACCATCGTCAATCCCGCCGACGCCGATAATGGGTAGTTCTCCATCCAGTTTCTCAGCCAGCGCAGTTATCATCCGGGTGGATTTTTCCCGCAGTGGCCTGCCGCTCAAGCCGCCCTCTTCTGTTCCATAGGGAAGGTTGGTGACACCGGATTTATCGATGGTGGTGTTGGTGGCAATCACCCCATCGATTTCAAACTCTTTCAACGCCCCGGCAATGTCGCCGACCGCATCCAACTCCATATCCGGAGCTATCTTCACCGCCAGGGGTACATAGCGGCCGGCATCCCGCGCCAGTTGCCGCTGCCTGCTTTTGATGGCCCCCAGCAGTCCGCTCAGGCTGTCGCCAAACTGCAGTTCCCGCAGCCCCCTGGTGTTGGGTGAAGAGACATTGATAGTAATATAGTCCGCGTAGGGGTACACCTTCTCCAGGCAGAAACAGTAGTCATCCGCAGCGCGCTCAACCGGGGTATCGAAATTTTTGCCGATATTAATGCCCAGGACCCCGCCGAAGCGGCGCCTGCGCACCCGCTGAATAAGGTAGTCCACGCCGAGGTTGTTAAAACCCATGCGGTTGACAATCGCCCCAGCCTCCTCCAGGCGAAATATGCGCGGTTGCGGATTGCCCGGCTGGGGGCGCGGGGTCACAGTGCCCACTTCCACAAACCCAAAACCCAGCGCGCCCAGGCCGTTGAACGCCTGGGCATTCTTGTCCAGACCCGCGGCCAGGCCCACCGGGTTGGGGAGTGTCAGCCCCATCAGCTCGACCGGATCGTCGGCCACCGGTTTGGCCAGCAGGGACATAAGCCGGAGCCGCTCCGCGGCGCCTATGGCATCAATGGTGAGGTGGTGGGCCCTTTCCGGGTCGAGCGCAAACAGGGCTTTGCGCAAATATGAATACATGCCGCTCCTCTATATTTTTAACTGCGACGGGTCCATCCGTCGACACATAAATCACGCACATCATTTCCCAGCCGCAGCTGTGTCCATCGTTCGAGCCACATCACACTTCGGCCAACGACGGCTGATCGGCGGTGGCATTGGCCAGATACATCAGTTCGCGCAGCGCGACCACAAACATGGCAAAGTCGCCGGTGGGCACAGCCTTGAGTTCGCCCAACACATTTTCCCAGCGCTCTATGGCGGGCGCCATGATAGCGCTCCAACGGGAGATTGCACCATCCACGTCCAGGTCCGCATCCCGGGCCAGGCGCAGAATATTGACCGCGAGACTGCTCAACTGGCTGTCCAGGTCATCCATGCTGGTCTCGCGCGCCTGAGCCTGCCAGAAACTGTCCACCGGCAAGGCAATAATCTGATTACCAAACCACTGCAGGTCGAGTGTGTCCGCAAGGCGGAAATAAACCCGCGCCACTTCCTCTACCGGCCACTCGCTGGTGCGGGATGTCTGGGAAATGCCCAGGGCGGAATAAAGATAGGTCGGCGACGCCGCCAGTAGCGCGATTGGTTCCGGCACCTTTTCCAGCAACAGGGTCTGATAGCGGGATTCCCACTCCCGCCGGGGCTCACCGCTGAGCACTTCCGGCAGTGCCTTGATCACCCTCTGCACAAGTTCGCCGAACAGCACATTGTCGGTACCGGGCTCCAGGTCCCCGCGCCTGTTGCGAATAAACCAGCGGGCGGCGCGCCTGACGCGCCCGGCCATTGAATCGAGCAGTTCGATTTGCAGCTGTGCGGGCACCTGGTAATCCAGTGACGCCACGCTCTGCTGAAACTCGTTCATCAGATAGACATCGCGGGCGCTGACGTAAGCGGCGGCGATGGTATTGATATCGGCACCGGTGGCGCCGCTGAGGCGGTTGAAAAAAGTGATGCCCATATTGTTCACCAGTTCGTTGGCCAACTGGGTGGCAACTATCTGGCGCCGCAGTGGATGCTCATATACCAGTTCCCGGTAACGGGCCACCAGCTCCAGCGGGAATGCCGATTCCACCGCCTGGCGGACGTGGGCATTGTCGATAATCTCCGCCTGCAGCAGTTCCTCCTTGAGCTTGACCTTGACGTAGGAAATCAATACAGAAAGCTCCGGTCGCGTCAGGTACTGCTCCTGGTTGTGGCGCTCGGTGATCTGTTCATTATCGGGAATAAATTCCAGGGTGCGGCGCAGGCGTCCCTCGCTCTCCAATGCGTTGATGGTACGGCGGTATTCATCCAGGCGCTCCGGAACCTGAAACTCCGCGACACTGAGTGCCTGGGTCTGCCGGTAGTTGTTGTGCAGTACCAGATCACTGACGGAATCCGTCATTTCCTCCAGCAGCTGATTGCGCTGCTTGTCGGTCAGATCGCCGTTGGCGACCACTTTGTTCAGCAGGATCTTGATATTTACTTCGTGGTCGGAGCAGTCGACCCCGGCGGCGTTATCGATAAAGTCGGTGTTGCAGCGGCCACCGTTCAATGCAAATTCAATCCGGCCCCGCTGGGTCATGCCAAGGTTGCCACCCTCACCAAACACTCTGGCCCGCAATTCCCGCCCATCCACACGCACGGCGTCGTTCGCCTTGTCCCCCACGTCCCCATGGTTTTCGCTACTGGCCTTGACGTAGGTGCCGATACCGCCGTTCCAGATCAGATCCACCGGAGCTTTCAACAGTGCGTTGATCAGTTCATTGGGATTGAGCCGGTCCGCCTCAATGGCAAACGCAGCCTTCATCTCGGGGGTGATGGCAATGGACTTGACGCGGCGGTCGAAGACACCCCCACCCTTGGAGATCAACCCTGTCTCATAGTCCCTCCAGCTGGAGCGCGGCAGGGCGAACAGACGTTGGCGCTCCGCGAAGCTGGTTGTCGCATCCGGGTTGGGATCGATAAAGATATGCAGGTGATTGAAGGCCGCTCGCAGGCAGATATGTTCGGACAGCAACATACCATTGCCGAAAACGTCACCCGCCATGTCGCCAATGGCAATAACTGAAAAGTCCTCCTTTTGTACATCGACGTCCATTTCGCGAAAATGGCGCTGTACCGAAACCCAGGCACCCCGCGCGGTGATGCCCATTTTTTTGTGGTCGTAGCCCTGGCTGCCCCCGGATGCAAAAGCATCGCCGAGCCAAAAGTCGTACTCAGCGGCGATACCATTGGCGATATCGGAAAATGTCGCTGTGCCCTTGTCGGCCGCCACCACCAGATAGGGGTCGTCCGCGTCGCGGCGCACCACCAGCTGCGGCGGCACCGCCTCTCCGTCGCGCAGATTGTCGGTGATATCCAGCAGGCCGCGGACAAATGTTTTGTAACAGTCGATACCCGCTTCCAGCATCGCCTCGCGACTGCCATCCACCGGCGGCTTGCGCACTACAAAGCCACCCTTGGCACCGCTGGGAACAATCACCGCATTTTTTACATTCTGCGCCTTGACGAGGCCCAACACCTCTGTGCGGAAGTCCTCCAGCCGGTCCGACCAGCGCAGGCCGCCCCGGGCCACCTTGCCACCGCGCAGGTGAACCCCCTCCACACGGGGCGAGTAGACAAAAATCTCGAACTCCGGTCGCGGCTCCGGGATATTGGGTATATTGCGCGGACCGAATTTGATGGAAATATAATCCTTGGGCTGTTCGTTCTCATCCAGCTGGAAAAAATTGGTGCGCAGGGTGGCCAGAATAAGATCCAGATAACGGCGGATCACCTGGTCTTCGTTGAGATTGTCCACACCGTCGAGACCGTCGTGGATCTTGCTGATCAGGCGTTCGACCCGTGTCTGGTCCTGCTTGTTACTGGTGTTGATCCGCGGATCAAACATGGCGCGAAACAGCGCCACCAGATTGCGCGTGATCTCCACATGGCTGGCCAGCGTCGCGGCAATATAGGGTTGGCTGGCGCTGAACTTGATCTGCTTCAGGTAGCGGGCATAGGCCCGCAACATGGACACCTCCCGCCAGTTGAGGCGTGCGGCCAGCACCAGCCGGTTAAACGCATCACTTTCCGCCACGCCGCTCCAGATAGCGGCGAAGGCGTCCTGAAACATACCCCGTGACGCCTGCGCGTCCACCCGCGCCGGCAGACCGAACTCCAGGTGGAACTCATGCATCCACACGTCAGTGGAAGCCCGCGGACGTATGGTGTAGGGAAATTCACCCATGACCCGCAGACCGAGATTCTCCAGCACCGGGATCACATCGGACAGGGTCAGCCCACTGCCCCAGTTGAACACCTTGAAGCGCAGGCTGCCGGGCGCCGCCCCCACCGGTTGATAGAAACTCATGGCGACGCGGTTTTCCGCCGACAGATTCTGAATGGCGGCAACATCCTGCACCGCTATGCGCGGATCAAAGTCTTCGCGGTAACCGGCGGGAAAAGCCTGCCCATAAATACTGAACTGGCGATTGCCCTCCTCTTCACCGAGGCTGTCAATAAGGGATTTCTGGAAGACATCCTCCCAGGAACGCGTAATATCCACTATCTGCGCCTCCAGTCGCGCCACATTGATATCCACCTGTTCTTCGGGCGACACGCGAAACACGAAGTGCACCCGGGCCAAAATGGACTCGGAAAAATAGGTGGTAAAATCGGACTCTTTTGCATTGATGGTTTTGCTGATGTGCGCGCAGATGGTCTCCCGCACATCACTGTTGAACTGCTCCCGCGGCACATAAACTGTGGCGGTGACAAACTTGCCGAATGGGTCCCGGCGCATAAACAGGCGGATATGTGCCCGTTCATTCATACTCAACACACCCATCACCGTATGGAACAGTTCCCGGGCACTGCTTTGAAACAACTCGTCCCGCGGGAAAGTATCGAGGATACGCCTCAATGCCTTGCCGTCATGGGTATGGGGTGACAGGCCGCTGGAATCCAGTACCGAGGCCATTTTGCGGCGAATGATGGGAATCTTGATCGGACTCTCGGTATAAACCGGGGAGGTGTACAGCCCCATAAAGGCCGATTCACCGATAACCTCTCCGGCGCTATCGTAACGCTTGACGGTCACATAGTCCGAGTAAGCCAGGCGGTGTACCCGCGATTTTACCGATGACTTGGCGAAAGTGA
The DNA here is from genome assembly GCF_040742695.1 of Microbulbifer discodermiae. Classification (NCBI taxonomy): domain Bacteria; kingdom Pseudomonadati; phylum Pseudomonadota; class Gammaproteobacteria; order Cellvibrionales; family Microbulbiferaceae; genus Microbulbifer; species Microbulbifer discodermiae. The sequence continues at coordinate 51,366 of NZ_JBFLAB010000004.1, forward strand.
GATAGTTGGGGCCCTGATAGAAGCGCTGTTTGCCTTCATTGAAGGCGGTTTCCGGAGTAGGGACCGCCGCTTCCTCCAGCTTTTTGAAAATGCCTAGACGGCGCTCCTCCACCTCGCACAGTACCTTGTTGTCCCCCTGCTGGCAGAATTCGTACTCGCGGTAGCCGAGAAAGGTAAAACTGCCGTCGCGCATCCACTGCAGGAAGGCGCAGGCTTCGCGCAGGTCTGCCTCATCTGACGCAACACCTTTGTACAGTTGATCCTCCATGGCACTGCAGGTATCCAGCATTGGCATATAGTCGTCCACTACCAGTTCGACTTCACCCAACACCTCTGCAATGGCTTCACTGAGCGCCGCTGCGCGATCCTCGGAGGAATCCAGGTTGATCTCCACATAAATGAGCGCCTCGGTATCGGCACCCGGCGCCGGTCCCTCCCCGGAGGGCGACCGCGACAGCAGCTCGCTCAATCTGCCGCCGCTGTCGCGGCGCAGCTGCATGACCGTGCTCTTGATGGAGTGAATGACAGTTTCGCGGCTGTTGATCTCGATGCGCACCGAGTCCACCAGAAACGGCATATCCCGTTGCAGCACCGCGACCACAGTGTGGGAGCACTCCCAACCATCGTCTTCGAGACGCGGATTGAACACCCGCACCTTGGGGCGGCCGGGCTGGCGCTGCTGAATAAAATCCCAGCAGGTGTAGATACACCCGTAAAGGTCCGCCAGGCGGCGACCGGCCAGGTCCTCCAGCGGATACTGGTGTAAAAACCGGGCGGCAAACGCCATCACCGGCTCAGCCTGATCCCCCAGCTTTGCACGCGCCAGCGCGCTCACCTGTTGCAGCAATTCATCCCGGCTGTCGGTAATTACTGTCGCCTTATTCACCGAGAACCTCCCAAATTCATCCGGTATCCACCACCGGTCGGCGCCGGTGACACAGCTATTTCATTTGTCCGCTGGCCATTGGCCGCAAACCCAAGCAGGCTGACTAAAGCGGCATCCAATCAGCTGAACTTTGCCTCACTTCACCGGTCCAGGACACACCGAGTGGTTGCCTCCCGGCCAACTGCCGCTAGAATCAACACAGCCGCCCCGATAGGCGGCCACTATATACAAGAGATGATAGATACCCTCCGGCATCCGGAACCGCGGGGGTACCCTTAACAGAAGCGAGACTATGGAAGCACATCTGAATGTTAGGGAGCGGATTAAGTTCCTGGGTGATTGGCTCGAACAACAAATCATCGGCCAGGAAACCCTGGTCAACCGAATTTTGATCGCCCTGCTGGCGGACGGCCACCTGCTGGTGGAAGGTGCGCCCGGCCTGGCCAAGACAAAAGCGATCAAAACTCTGGGTGAGGCTATTGAGGGTGATTTTCATCGCGTCCAATTTACCCCGGACCTGCTGCCGGCGGATATCACCGGTACCGATATCTACCGCCCGGAAACCGGCGAGTTCCATTTTCAACCCGGACCGGTGTTCCACAATCTGGTGCTGGCCGATGAAATCAACCGCGCGCCTGCCAAAGTGCAGTCGGCGCTGCTGGAAGCCATGGCCGAGCGCCAGATCAGCGTCGGCCGAAAGACCTACCCGCTGCCAGAATTATTTCTGGTGATGGCAACTCAGAACCCTATAGAACAGGAGGGCACTTATCCGCTGCCAGAGGCACAGTTGGACAGGTTCCTCATGCAGGTGAATCTTGCCTATCCCGATGCCGGTGCGGAAGCAAAAATTTTACGACTGGCCAGATCCGAGGCAAGTCTTGGCGAAAATCGCCCTGCCGAAATCATCAGCCGCGATTCCATTTTCAGCGCCCGCCAGCAGGTCCTCGAAATGCAAATGGTGGAAGCTGTAGAGACCTACATTGTCCAGCTTGTCATCGCCACCCGCGAGCCGGCGAAGTATGACAGTGAGCTGGCGTCCTGGCTAGATTTTGGTGCCAGCCCACGCGCGACCATTGCCCTCGATCGCTGCGCGCGTGTCTACGCCTGGCTCAACGGGCGCGACTTTGTCACCCCGGACGATGTCATGGAGGTGGCGCCGGACGTACTGCGCCACCGGCTGCTGTTGAGCTTCGAGGCCGAGGCCGCCGGAGTCGACGCGGAACAGGTGATACGGCGCCTGCTGCAGCTGGTACCCGCTATCTGATGACTCAGGAAGCCTCCCATACCGAGCTCAGCCCCCGCGGAGCCTACCCTGCCGTTGGGCCCATGGTGCAATTGCGCCATATCGCCCGCCAACTGCAATTGTTCAGGCCCCGCTTGGCGCGCAGTGACCAGGCCGGCAATCTGCTGACCCGCTACCGGGGACGCGGCATGAACTTCGAGGAAGTCCGCGACTACCAGGCAGGTGACGATGTACGCTCCATCGATTGGCGCGTCACCGCACGAACCGGTAGTGCACATACCAAACTCTACCAGGAGGAGCGGGAGCGGCCGGTACTGATTCTACTGGATCTCCGTTCGCCGATGTTTTTTGGCAGCCGCCGCGCCTTTAAATCCGTGGCCGGTTGCGGCATTGCCGCGGCACTCGGCTGGGCCGGCCTCCAGCACAGCGACCGCATCGGTGCCCTGCTGTTCTCCGACCAGAGCAGCGAAACGGTCCGTCCCCGTCGCAGCCACCATTCAGTGCTGGCCATGATCCACGGCATGGTGGCACGCGCGGGCGCCCTGCAAAACCCCGCCGCCTCCGCCGGCAACCAACCCCTGAGGCTGTTGCTGGAAGAGGCGCGGCGCATAGCCAGGCCCGGCAGTGCTATGTTCCTGATCAGCGACTGCCACGACCTCGACGAAAGCTGTGCCCAGCCCCTGTACCTGCTGACCCGCCACGCGGATTTGCAGATACTGCGGGTCAGCGACCCCTTTGAACGCCGGCTGCCGGACCAGTCCCTGACCATTTCGGATGGGGTGCAGCGCACCTTTCTCAATGCCGGCAACCGTTCCCTGCGCGCGTATTTCGCCACCAGCCAGGCGGAGGCCCGGGCCGCCGTAGAGCAGCTCTGTCGCCGACACCGGCTGCCGCTATTGGATTTTGACAATACCCAACCGGTAGTGCCCGCACTGCTGCGCGTTTATGGCGGGCGCCAGGCGAAGCCTGCCCGGACGGGGAGACCCAGGCAGTGAAGCTACTCACCACACAGCAAAGTCCCCAGCCACAGTCAGCGGAAGTGCAGGCGCTGCTGCAGCAAATGCGCGATGTGCATGAGCCAGCGGCGCCCGGCTGGTGGCCTCCGGCTCCCGGATGGTGGATGCTGGCACTCCTGACTCTGGTTCTGGCAGTCGTGGCGGTCATCTGGCTGCGCAACTCGCGCCGACGCCGGGCGCGAAGCCGCTATCGCATTGAAGGGGTGCGCCTGTTACGCCGTCTGGACATCTCTGCCCCCGACGCCGCCCAGACCGCCAATGAGCTACTCAAGCGGGTCGCTGTCACCACTTACGGCCGCGCCGCTTGCGGTAATCTCACCGGTGCTGGCTGGCTTCAGTTCCTGCGCGATACCGCAGACGTCGAATGTCCGCGAGAAGTAGAGGACCTAATCGGTGAAAAGCTCTACAGCGGTGCAGTCGGTAACCCGGCCGAAATAAACACCGTACGGGAGTTTGCCATCAACTGGGTGCAGCATCACAAGGCACAAATACCTCTGCAGACCGCCGGAGAAGGGGGTACTGCCGGTGTTTGAGTTTGCCCTGCCATGGGTTTTTGCCCTGTTGCCACTGCCACTGCTGGCGCGTCTATCCCTGCCCCGCGCACGCCCACTCACCAGTGCGCTCAAGGTGCCCTTTTATGCCGAGCTGTCCCAGCGCGGCGAAAGCAACCCGGTCAACCGTTTTAATCTCCTTCTGCTCTGGTTGATCTGGCTGCTGCTGGTTGCCGCTGCCGCCCGACCCCAGTGGTATGGCCAGCCCATCAGCCAGGCCAGCAGCGCCCGCGACCTCCTGCTGGCAGTGGATATCTCCGGCAGTATGGAAACCCCGGATATGCTGTTAAACGGCCGCCCGGCAATGCGCATTCAGGCGGTAAAGGATGTGGTTGGGGACTTCGTCGAGCGGCGCAAAGGTGATCGCCTGGGCTTGGTGCTGTTCGGAACACGTGCCTACCTGCAGGCACCTCTCACTTACGACCGCAACACCGTAGATACCCTGCTGTGGGAGGCGCAGATTGGATTTGCCGGCCAGGGCACCGCCATCGGCGATGCCATTGGCCTCGCGGTAAAGCGCCTGACCCAGAGGCCCGCACAGCAGCGGGTGCTCATATTGCTTACAGACGGCGCCAATACAGCGGGTGAAATAGCGCCGCTCAAGGCCGCCGAACTGGCCCAGCAGGCCGGTGTTACCGTCTACACCATCGGTATCGGCGCGGAGGAAATGGTGCAACCGGGCCTGCTGGGCAGCCGCTTCGGCGCCCGCCGTATCAACCCGTCCCGGGATCTGGACAGCGACACTCTGCAGGCTATCGCCGAGCGCACCGGTGGACGCTTCTTTCGCGCCTACAACCCCCAGGAGCTGGCACAGATCTACGCTGAACTCGACCGCCTGGAGCCAGTCGAACAGGAGGCGGCCAGCTACCGCCCGCTGAAATCACTCTATACCTGGCCTCTGGGCACCGCCCTGTCACTGGCCTTGATATGGGCTCTAATTCCGGCATTTTCCCGCAGTACCGGGCAGCGCATAAGTCGGGAGATATCGTGAACGAACTGAGCGAATTCCACTTCCTGCGCCCTCTCATCCTTTGGCTACTGATTCCGGCGGCGCTGTTGTGCTGGAAACTGGCTCGCACTCTTTTGATCAGCGGGCAGTTGCAAAAAGTCATCGATGCGGAGCTGCTGCCTCACCTGATATTGGCCGGCGGGACCCGGCGCCCCTGGCTGTTTGCGTTGATTTTCTCGCTGTTGGCGGCCAGTATCGTCGCTCTCGCCGGCCCCTCCTGGCGCAAGCTGCCCACCCCGGTGTACAGCAACCAGGACGCGCTGGTAATCCTACTGGACCTGTCGCCATCCATGATGGCAACGGATCTGTCACCAAATCGGCTTACCCGCGCCCGTCTGAAGATCCTGGATATTCTGCGCCAGCGGAAAGACGGTCTCACCGCTTTGGTCGCCTACGGAGGCGAGGCATATGTGGTCACGCCCCTGACCGAGGACACCGCCACCATTGCCAACCTGGTCCCCGCCCTGTCGCCCGCCATCATGCCGGTCCCCGGCAGCAACATCGAAATGGCTGTCGAAGCGGGGATCCAACTGCTTAAAGACGGCGCCAACGGCCGCGGCAAGCTGTTGGCGGTCACCGACGGTATCGCCGAAGAGGCACTGGAAACTGTGGCCGGGCTGGTGTCTGCCGCCGGCGTGGACCTGTCGATCCTCGCCGTCGGCAGCGGCGAGGGCAGTCCCATACCACGCGGCGCCGGTGGCGGCTTTATTACCGACGACAGTGGAGCCATTATTATCTCCGGGCACGACGCGCGGCAATTGCGCCGCCTGGCCCGCAGTGGCGGCGGCGATTTTGCAGAAATCACGGTGGACGACAGTGACATCAGCCGGCTCTTCGCAGAGGAAGAGACACCTCAGCAAGCCCAGCTGACGGAGCGCGAATTCGACCAGTGGCGCGAGGAGGGGCCCTGGCTGGTGTTGCTGCTATTGCCCCTGGCCGCACTGCTGTTCCGCCGCGGCGCCCTCGCCTGCGCGCTTCCCCTGGCGTTCCTGTACGGGTTGCCCCAACCGTCCGCAGCGGCCGACTGGCAGGAACTCTGGCTGCGGGACGACCAGAGGGCCAAGCAGTTGCTGGATGCCGGCGAGGCAGACAAGGCAGCGGAACTGTTCAAACAACCCCAGTGGCGCGGCACCGCCAACTACCGGTCGGGAAATTTTCCCGCAGCACAGGAAGACTTCGCCCGCGGCAACAGTGCCGACAGCCTCTACAATTTGGGCAACAGCCTGACCCAGCTGGGACAGTATGATCAGGCCATTGCGGCCTACGATGCGGCATTGGAACAGCAACCCCAACTGGCCGATGCGGAATACAACAGGGACATCGCCAGAAAACTCAAGGAACTGCAACAGCAACAAGATCAGCAGCAGCAGGGTCAGCAACAGGATCAGCAGGGACAAGAGGACCAGCAGGGCGAAAACCAGCAACAGTCCGCAGAACAAGGTGCACGGGACCAGGAAAGCCAGGGTGACCAACAGCAGCCCCAGCAAAGCCCGGAATCCCAGAGCGACGGCTCCCAGGCCCAGCAACAGGAGCAATCCCAGCAGGGCGAGGGGCAAACTGGCGAGCAGGAACAGTCGGAACGGCAAGCTGCCGAGGGAGAATCCCCCGAAGATCGGGGACAGGAACCCGAGGGCCCACAACAGCAGGCAGGGGCTGAGGAAAGCCCTCTGGACCCGGAAACCCAGCAGGCGCTGGACCAGTGGCTGCGACAGATCCCCGACGACCCCGCCGGCCTGATGCGGGAAAAATTCAAGTATGAGAGTCTGCAACGCCGCCGCGCCTATCGCAGCGGCGAGTGGCAGCCACCGGAAAATGGAGCTTCGCAGAGATGGTGATGGCCGCCGGACGACATCCCGTAAATTCCCCTTTGTGGCACTGGTTGTGGGGCGCGCTCCTGCTGCTCACGGCTCTGACCGCACAGGCATCCGACCTGAGTGCCTCAGTCAACCGCGACACCATTGGTATCGACGAAACTCTCAACCTGCGCCTGCGCTATACCGGCAGCGAGAGCGGTGGGCAGCCGGACTTCGAACTTTTGCAGCAGGACTTCGATATCCTCTCGCGGCAGCAGTCCAATCAGTATCAGGTGATCAACGGCCGCGCGGAAAGTTTTGTGGAGTGGACGCTGACACTGGCCCCCAAGCGCCAGGGCAAACTCTTCGTGCCATCCCTGCACTATCAGGGCAGTGTTTCCAACGCCGTACCGATTACTGTGAAGGACGCCAGCACCACACCCGGCGCCGGAGACCGGCAGGCATTCCTGGAAGTGGAACTGGATAAAGACCAGGTCTACGTTCAGGAACAGCTGTTGGTTAAGGTTCGCCTCTACACCACCATCGGCCTCCACGATATAGCGACTGAACCCCTGCAGATTCCCGGTGCCCATGTGGAAAAGGTGGACGAACAACGCTATGAGCGCCGTATCGGTGGTGTCAGCCACGCCGTCTACGAACTGACTTACGCTGTCTACCCGGAAAGCTCAGGCGAACTGAAAATCCCCGCCCTCAGCTATGTCGCCATCGCCGGCCGCCGCGATCCCTTCTCACTGTTTAATCGCAATACACAGCGACTGAGACTGCGCTCCCAACCCAAGGTCATTCAGGTAGTTCCCAAACCGGCGAGCTACAGCGGTGCCCACTGGCTCCCCGCCGCCAGCCTGGGCATAGTGCAGAGCTGGAGCCAGGATCCAAAGCACTTCAAAGTGGGGGAACCCATCACCCGCATCGTCACCGTCCGCGCCGAGGGCCTGAGGGCCGCACAGCTGCCGCCGCTGCCGCGGCTGGAGGTGGAAGGCTTGAAAACCTACCCGGACCAACCACAGCAGGACGATCAGGTGGACTCCAGCGGCGTTACCGGCAGCCGAATCGAGACCACCGCCATTGTCGCCACCCAGCCAGGTGACTATCAGCTGCCGGAAATAGTCATTACCTGGTGGGACACCAAGACCGGGCGGCAGAGGGCCACGCAGCTGCCGCCATTTCGATTCACAGTAAGCGGCAGTGCCGCGGGCGCCAAGCCGGATCAAACCGGGGTGGCGCCGGAGACCCGTGTCAATCTGACCGCACCCACCGCCGAAGATAATTTCTGGCGCAATTTGGCCCTGGCAGCCATTTTCACCCACCTGTTTTGGGTTTTGTATTTTCTCTACCAGAGAAAAAAACGAAATCCTTCCTCGCGACTAAAAGAAACGCCGCGAACCGATAGTGGCGGCGAGGCATCGGCTTTATTGCAAGCGGCAGGTGACGGCGACGCCGCTAAATTAATGGCGGCACTGGACAACTGGCTACATAGCCGCTGGCCGGAAACCCGTGGCCAGAGTCTCGCCGAGGCCAATCGCAATCTGAAGCTGGAAGATTTACAGCAACTCCAGGAACTGTTGAGTTCAGCGCTTTACACAACGCCTCCCCAACCCCTGGATCGCCAACGGGTACAACTGCTGGTTGAGCGGCTGATCCGGGTGGCGAAAAGTAAACAAAAGCCGGTGGAAAACAGCGCATTGCCGGCGCTTTTTTCCTGAGTGTCCAGTTTCAATGATTAGCCCGGCAATCTTTTTGACGGTCGGGTAAATACCTTGAGCAAGTATCCCAGGGATCTATGGCAGAGATACGGGCGACCTATCTACTACCCAAATGGTTAAAAAGCTATCGGCGACAGTGGCTGCCCGGCGATGCCACTGCCGCGCTGATCGCAACCATGATGCTGGTTCCACAGGCTCTGGCCTACGGAACCCTGGCCGGCCTGCCACCGCATATCGGTCTCTATGCAGGTCTCTTTCCGCTGATTGGCTATGCGCTGTTTGGCACCAGCAGCGTGCTTTCCGTGGGACCCGTGGCGGTACTGGCCCTGATGACCGCCTCGGCAGTATCCCCAATCGCCCCGCCCGGCACCGATGCGTATATCGAGGGCACTATCCTATTGGCGGCGCTCAGCGGTGTTTTTCTGCTGGCTATGGGGCTATTGCGGCTGGGCGCCCTGTCCAATCTCCTCAGCCACCCCGTGATCAACGGTTTTGTCTCCGGGGCCGCCACCCTGATCATCCTCGGCCAGGTGGGTCCGCTGCTCGGGGTGGAGAGTTCCGGCAACACCCTTGTGCAATTGATTTCAGTCACCATAAGCGACTTGGAGACGATTAACCCCTTCACCGCCACAGTGGGTGTGACGGCGGTGGCAATGCTGATCTGCGCCCGCCTCGGCCTGGCGCGACTGGCACGGCGCCTGGGTCTCAACGAGTCAGGCGCGAAGCTGCTGGCCCGCGTTGCGCCCATGCTGGTGTTGCTGCTGGCCATAACGCTGGCCTACTTTCTGCACTGGGATGAACATCTCGAAGTTGTCGGCAGTATTCCCGCCGGGTTGCCCAAGTTGGGACTGCCGGCCATTAACTGGGGGCTGACCTACCAGCTTTTGCTTCCGGCACTGATTATCGCGCTACTGGGTTTCGCAGAGAGCCTGTCGGTTGCCCACGCCATCGCGCAGAGGCGCGGTGAACGGCTGGATCCGAATGCGGAACTCTTCGGCCTGGGCGCAGCCAATCTCGCCAGCGCCTTTTCCGGGGCATTCGCCGTAACCGGCAGTTTCGCCCGCACCGCCATTAACGACGAAGGCGGCGCCCACACCCCGCTGAGCGGCGTGATGGCAGCCCTGCTCATGGTGCTCGTCCTCTTGTTTTTGACCGGACTCTTCGAGCAGCTGCCGCTATGTGTCCTGGCCGCCACTATCATTGTGACGGCGGCCAACCTGATCGATGTTAAAGGTTTTGTGCACAACTGGCGTTACGATCACGCCGATGGCTCGGCCATGGCGGGCACTTTTCTGGGTGTACTGATGTTTGGTGTGGAGGCGGGCATAGGCCTGGGTATCGCCCTGTCATTCGCCACCCTGGTCTGGCGCAGCAGCCGACCCCATATCGCTGTAGTGGGACGGGTTTCCGGTACAGAGCATTTTCGCAATGTGCTGCGCCATACGGTGGAAACCCGGCCGCAGATTCTTTTTCTGCGCATAGACGAAAGCCTGTTCTTCAGCAATATCAGTGCAGTAGAGGACCGGTTGCTGAGTGAGCTGAAACGCCATCCGGACATACGCCATCTGGTATTGATTCTGTCCTCGGTGAACCGCATTGACGGAACCGCCCTGGAGCGCCTGTTCCAGGTGAACCGCGACCTTAAAAGCCGCAATATTTGCCTGCATCTGTCCGAGGTCAAAGGGCCGGTACTGGACCGCCTGAGCCGCTCAAAATTGCTGGGCCAACTGACGGGGCGGATTTTCCTGTCCACCTACATCGCTGAACTGGCACTGCGCCAGGATACGCAACAGGAACCGCAGGCGGGCCAAACCTGAGCCGCCCCCTGTACGCAGCCATCGGATACTGGCAAAATATCCAGTATTTGGCCGACAAAGACCATGTCTTCCTCCCACCTGACAGAAGAACAGCAGGCGATCGCAAATCACCCCGGTGGCCACGCCAAAATCATTGCCGTTGCCGGTTCAGGTAAAACCACCGCTCTGCTGCACTATGTAAAAAACCGACTGGGGAAAGGCACCGCCGCCAAACACATGCTGGTGCTGATGTACAACCGCAGTGCACGGGAGGATTTCGAGCAGCGCCTGGGACAACTGATCGACGGCCCGGTACCGGCGGTGCAGACCTTCCACAGCCTCGGGTATCGCCTCTACCGGCGCATGATCGCCAGAGGGCAGATTGCACAGGCGAACCTCACCCCCCTGTCCCAGGCTTCGGTCCAGCTGCAGATCTGGAAGGCCATCGAACAGTGTGCTCCGCCCGCGGAACTGGACGATATCCGCGCCCGTAAACAGGCGGAAATGGAAGCGGCGGAATGGTTTATCGACTACACCAAGACCATGCTGAGCGGCGATCTCAGTGCATTTCAGGAGCTGGGGCTCGGGGATGAACACCTGTATTTTCTCAAGGTCTTTCGCACCTTTGAGCAGTGGCGTCACAGCCAGGGGGCGGTAACCTACGCGGACCTGATTTACGACCCCGCCCTCCTGCTCAGCTTATGCCCCGATATTGCCGAACAATACGGCGGCTTCTACCAGGACATCCTGGTAGACGAATATCAGGACATCAACGAAGTACAGCACTTCCTGTTGCGCGTACTGCACGGAAAATCCGCTAATGTGATCGCCATCGGCGACCCCGATCAGACAATCTACGAATGGCGCGGCTCCAAACCAGCCTATCTGCTCCGGCATTTCGATGGGGATTTCCCACTGTCAAAAATCTATCACTTGAGCCGGACTTTTCGCTATGGCCACAGCCTGTCACTGGCCGCAAATCACTTTATCCAGAACAACCGCGAACGCGCGGATATTCTCTGTGTTTCCGCCAGTGACGAGACGAGTACAAACATCGAACTGGTGGGCACAGACCGGGAGGTGGCCTGGCTGACGGATCATTTGAGACGGCGGCAAAAAAAGGGGCTGCCTCTGTCATCGGTCGCAATTCTCGTGCGTCTCTGGTCGGTCGCCGCACCTATCGAACTGGCGCTGCTCGCCGGGGGCATTCCCTATCGCTCGGCAAACCGCAACACCGTTTTGTCCCGCCGCGAATTGCGCGCCCTGTTCTGGAGCCTCAACATCGCCTCAGGCCGCTTCACCCAACTAGCGCCCCAACGCCGCCAGCAGGGTCTCTACGATTGGCTCACCGCGCCGCATGCGCGGATCGCCAAAAAAGTCCTCGAACCCCTGTGTGCCCAACTGGCCCACCTCGACGGGGACTGGGGTCGGCATCTTATGGGTTCGCTGCCCAAAAGTCTCAGCCGGGCGCAGGCGAAACGGCTGCGCCAGCGGGCACGGCTGCTGACGGAAATAGAACAGTGGCGCGGCCTTGCCGGGGAACTGCTGCGACGCCATATGGGTGAACTGGACTACCTGAATGGTATTGCCGCCGACAGTTTTACCCGTCAGCAGGGGGAAGAGCGGCGGCAAACAGCGCTGGCTTTCCAGTGCTACCTGGACGGTCTCAGGCAATCACCGGCAGATGCCCTGGCACACCTGCAGGAATTGCAGCAACAGCATTTGGACGGGGTTCAGACCAGCACTGATGCCGTACTGATCACGACCATGCACCAGGCCAAAGGCCTCGAGTGGGATCAGGTAATTATTCCTTCACTGACACAACACAATATGCCGTATCTGCCGCAAAGGGATTTATCCACCCCAACCAAGGTGGAAAGCGAGCGGCGATTGATGTACGTGGCCATGACCCGCGCCCGCAGCCAGTTATACCTGCTGACATCAGCGTTCAAAGCACAAGAGAGCGACGGGCGGGAGCGACCTTCGCCGTTTATCGAGGAAATGCATCTGCCACTCTGCGGACTCATTGAAGAGGGCCTGCGCTCCCGCCCCCGGCAGCTGCACAGCCCGCATCCGGTCACACCCCTGGTACTGCGCTACCTCGACGCTTGCGACTACAGCCCCGACATTCATGCTCTCCCCCCGGCTCAACGGCGACCAGCCCCTGGAGAAGGCATCCGCCACCGCAAACTCGGTCAAGGGCGGGTGCTCAAATGGGAGGACCAAAGGGTGGAAATCCTATTCAGTGATCGAAAAATCCGTCGTTTTGACTGGCAGGCCCTATCCCGGCATCTAAGATAGGAAAGTAAAACCAGGGCAAGCCGCAGATAATCTACAGGCTGTTGAAAAAGGAATTCTCAACAGCCTGTTGTCCCGAACAGAGATATTCGAGTCGCAAGTCAAGCGTGTAACGGCTCGATTTATCGTGGAGGGTTTGCGGACATGCACCGCAAACCCGGGTTGAGGAAAGCCGGGAAAGGCTTTTTCAACGGGGGAAACTAACGCTGGACATCACCTGTACTGTAAGCCAACTGCTCAGTGACGTCGAAGAAGAGCGCATACTCCTCACCGGACTCGGGGTCCCGCACCTGCATCTTGTCGTAGATGCCGTACTGGTCGTAGACGATGGAACGATCGAGCACCTGGAGCCCTTTGAGGCGCACGAAACCCCGCAGCTCGGAGGTGGTGATGGTTCGGTAGGCGCTGTTCTCACTCCTGCCATCGCCACTGGCTTCAATGGAACCCATAAGGCCGTCAACCATATAGCGATGCCTGTCCTCGCGCTGCAGATCCGCAGCGCGGCCACTACAGACCACGCCGATCATATGCGCTTCCAAACTCATAAAGTTGCCGGACAGCACCTGGTCCACATATTTGAGGCAGGCATCGTAATCGCCATCCTCCACCGCCTTATAGGCCTCCGGCAGCCCCTCCAGCCTTACACCCCCATAGGGGTTGTACTCTGTGGACTGGGCGTACGCCCGACGCAGCTGATCGAAGTTCAGAGTGAACGAAAGCCTCTGCGCCTCCGACAGCAAACGGTGGTACTCGCTCACATGAACCGGTGCGGCGGGACTCTGTTCAGCCCCGGTCGCAGTGCGCGGGGGGTTACTGCTGCAGGCGGCGAGCAGCAGGCCTGTCGAAAGCATGGCGCCCGCCAGGATCGAATTTCTACGCTTGGGTCTTACCATCGCCTGTTTCCGCCTCCGGTTTTACTTTACGGCCAAAAAAGCCTCTCTGTTCCGTTTCCGGCTCTGCAGTTTCCGGCTGCAGAAAATCCCGCAATTTCGCCTGCTCCCACATGGCATCCTGGTACCCCAATTCCATCAGCTCGCCCAGAAATGGCTTTTCGAACAACAGGTAACTGGCTGCCGAAGCGCCTCCGCCCGAAGTAGTGGCGCCGGTGGCACGGAACAGCCAGCGCAGCGCCGATGGCAGATAACGCACCTTGCGCCCCGCCAACCGGTCCAGGCTCTGAGAGGGCTCTATAACCGCAGACTCCACCGGGCGCAGTGGCGCCAGCTGCAACAACTCATCCCCCGGCACAGCGTCGAGTAAATGGTTGACCCTGTCCAGGTGTTCCAGGTCCCCTTCGAGACTGTCGATAAATGCCGCATTGAACAGCTGTCCAGCTATCTGCGCCATCGACGGCGAATGTCTCGGCGTCATAGAACGACGCTTGCCCCAGTGCACCGGCGACCGGTTGCTGGACACCCCCACGACGAACACCCGGCTGGCGCCCAGATGCAGGGCCGGACTGATCGGGGCCAATTGGCGCACAGCTCCGTCCCCAAAATAATCGTTGCCAATCCTAACTGTGGGGAAGAGCGTGGGTATGGCGGTGGAGGCCATCAAATGGTCCGCGGTCAATATCGTACGGGTACCGTAACGGCGGAAGCGGCGCCACTCGCACAGGTCTTCCATCCCCTGGAAAAAACTGACGGATTCCCCGGCGCTATAGGACATGGCATTGACACAGACAGCGCGCAGGCGCCCCTGTTCAATATTCTGCCGCAGGCTGCCAAAATCAATCGCTTGGTCGATCAACTGCCGTAACGGCTGGTTGTCCAACAGCGCCAGCGGCTTGCGTCGCGCCACCCCCTGGTTGAACAGCGAGCGGGAAATCGACAGCACATTGCCCAGCAGACTGCGCCAGCTGCTGTTGTAGATCTGCTCTACGGTCAATTCCGCCCAGAGCGCACACAGGCGCTCCACTGCCTCGCGAAAAGTACCCCTATGGGAGGCCAGTAACAGCGCGTTTACGGCACCCGCGGAGGTGCCGCAGATAATCTGGAATGGATTGGGGCTTTCCGCCGGTGTCAGCTCCGCCAGCGCCTTCAGCACCCCGGCCTGATAGGCAGCGCGGGCACCGCCCCCGGACAGCACCAGAGCACTGGACTTGTGGGTCAGCTTGGGTATCTCTCTATTAGCGGTCAATTTATCCAACCAGTACCGGCTTGCATCAGAGTAACAGCCCCACTCGCAGGGGGCACTCCGCGGTGCCGTCGCCCCCCTCCGGGCCCACTATCATAACAGGGTCGCCGGCACAAAATCATGACTCAGCCGTCAGCCTGGACACTAGCGGTTCGCGCTCCGGACAGGCCAGGGACATATCCACCACATAGCGGCCGATGCCGTGCCCCCGATGCAATCGCGCGAGAAACTCCGGTACCTGCTCCAGCGAGATGTCTTCGGCGATCAGGTCCAGCTGTCTGCCGATATACCAGTCGCCCGCGAGGCGCTGCCACACGGCGCTTTTTTTCGCCAGCGGCAGCTCCACACTCTCCACCCCAAGGAGGCTGATGCCCCGCAGGATAAACGGGAATACATTGGCCTGGAACTGGGCCCCCGCGGCCATGCCACAGGCCGCCACGCCGCCCCCGTAGGCCAGGGATTTCACCACATTGAAAAGTGTTTCCCCACCGACGGTATCCACCGCCCAGGCCCACAGTGGCTTTGCTATCGCCTTGCTGGCAAAGGGGGCAAGGGTTTCCCGGTCGAGGACTTTCTGCGCCCCCAGCGCAGTCAGATACTGGGTTGATTCCAATTTACCTGTCACCGCCGCGACCCGAAATCCCAGATGGGCCAACAGCGCCACGGCGATAGAACCAACGCCACCGGTGGCACCGGTCACCAGCACCTCGCCATCCCCGGGTTTGGCACCGGCCTCCAGCAGCTTTTCCACGCACAGGCCAGCGGTCAGGCCGGCAGTGCCGAGAATCATGGCCTCCCGCAGGCTCAAGCCGTCCGGCAGCGGCAGAGCCCAATCCGAAGGGATACAGATGCATTCACTGTGCCCCCCGGGCGTGTTCATTCCCAGGTCATATCCTGTGACCAGGATTTTGTCACCCGCCGCAAAAACCCCGCTCGAATCGCTGATCACGGTACCTGCGGCATCAATGCCCGGGGTGTGGGGGTAATGCCGGGTCACGGCGCGATTACCATATGCCGACAGGGCATCTTTGAAGTTCAGCGACGAATGGGACACCGCCACCAGCAAAGGATAGTCGGGCAATTCCTGTATCTGGCGCTCAACTAACCGCTGGTCAAACTTACCGGGGGCCACTTCCTCCACCAGAATCGCACGAAATCCTGTTTTCATACTGATTGGCCTCCGTTCCTCCCAACCCTATCCCGATTGGCGCGCCCGCAATAAGGTGGTCCTTTTAGTTTCTCTTGGATCACTTCCGTAACAATACTAGCGCACCGGCTTTTGCCAGCTGACGGCAGTACCCGAGACAGTGACTTAGGCCAACCTGGTACTGTCCTTTACCCCATCATCGGGCCACCTATTGGGCCTGGTGGCGCCAGGCGGCCAGGCGTGAGAAGAGGCGTACAAGCGCAGCCTCCACCCCGGTTTGCACCGCCAGGCCCATTTTCTTGGCAATATTTCTCCTTTCCTTGTACTCCACCAGGTACAACTCAGCATCGCGGGCCCTGCCGGTGAGGTATTCATCCGAAGTCTTCAGCTCGTCGACCAGTCCCAGCTCCAGCGCCCGCTGGCCAAACCAGACCTCTCCGGTGGCAACGCTGGCCACATCCAGTTGCGGCCTGTACTCCGCAACAAAATGCTGAAACAGCACATGGATATCTTCCAGATCGCTCTGGAATTTCTCACGCCCCTCCTCGGTGTTTTCTCCAAACATGGTGACAGTGCGCTTGTACTCACCCGCAGTGAACAATTCAAAATCCACGTCGTGGCGTTTGAGCAGGCGGTGAAAGTTCGGCAGCTGCGCCAGTACACCAATGGACCCAAGCATGGCGAAGGGCGCGGCAATGATACGGTCTGCCACGCAGGCCATCATATAACCGCCACTGGCAGCCACTGTGTCGACGGCGATGGTCAGCTTGATTCCCGCACTGCGCACTCGCGCCAACTGGCTGGCGGCCAGCCCGTAATTCGCAACCATGCCACCGGGACTTTGCAGACAAACAACCACCTCGTCGGCGGGTTCAGCTACCTGAAGAATGCCAGTGATCTCCTCGCGCAACTGGGACAGTGCGCTGGCTTTGATGTCGCCATCGAAATGGGCGACGAATACCCGACTGGCGTCTTCGTCACCCCTGTCCCCAGCTTTCGTCGGTGTGTGTTGGTCACCGGCCTCGGCGTCAGCCTCGCCCTGCTCCGGCACCGGGGTGTCGGTACTTTCGAGGTCCGCGCGCCGCACCGATTGCGCCGGCTTTTGCTTGCGCCTGGCCTTGTGCTTGTCCTGTAACGCCTTGGCCGCGGCTTTGTGCTCCTTGGCCTGCTGCTTTTTGACGCGGTGGAACTCCCGCTTGTCCATCACCGCTTCCAGCAGTGCATCTTTCATCGCCTCATAGCGTTCGTTGAGATGCGAAACCCTGATGTGCCCCTGGGACCGCTCCTTCAGATGCTCGCGGTTGGCAACCACAAAGCCAATGACAACCAAAAGCACCGCTACCATTGTGACCACTTTGGCCAGAAAAAGGCCGTATTCACTGATAAATTCCACTGAGACTCCCACTCTGAATCAATTTATTGGCCGTCGGCCAAACGCGTTATTGCTACTGCCATGCCTCCAGTGCCGACTCCGCCTGCTGGTTCAGCGGCCGCGCCAACAAACCCGCATGGCTGATCCGCACATCGTAAACCGCACCGTCCCGCATGGGCACAAAAGTCGCACTGCCGTATACGGTATCGACAAAAGGCAAGCCATCACCGGCCTGCCGCAGAAATTGCCACACATCAACGCCGTAGTTGCTGCCCTGCAGTTGATGCACTGTTCGCTGTTTGACGCGCTCATCCTGCAGTGTCAGATAACGGCCACTGATACGGTCCAGGCGGTAGGCCGGTTGAATTCCCCAGCGCGCCAGCGGCCCCTTCCATTTGAGTATACGCGCGTCCAGCTGCCACTGGTCCCCCCTGAGTTCCACCTCCCGAATCAACCCATCCTCATCGGCAAATTTGGTCAAAAAATGCTGGGGGTCAATTTCGCGAAACGACAGGGTTCCGACACTCTGCTCTTTGGCGAGGTTGCGATAACTGTATATATCGGCCGCCACCAGCACCACCATCAAGGCGGCGCCACACAGGGCGAGACCAATGGCCCCACGAATAAAACCAAACAGCCAGCTGCCGCCAACCAGCACCCGCCCGCCCCAAAAAACCAGTAGCAGCGCCAGCATGGCAACAAGCAGCGCAATCGCTATGTACATGGTGTCAGAACTCCCGTTGACCGGCCCCGCGAGCCGCAATTTCAGCAAAGGTCCTTATCAGCCGCCCGGACAGCGTTTCGGCCGGCGGCACTTCGGGCAGAGCCCGATAGTGAAACCAATCGGCCTCGGCGATCTCCTCCCCATCCACGCGGATGTCCCCGCCGGCCCAGTGCGCCAGGTAGCCCAGCATCAACTGGCCGGGAAAAGGCCAGGACTGACTGGCGACATACTGCACCGGCCCCACTTCCACGGATACCTCTTCGGCGACTTCCCGCACCAGCGCCTGCTCTGCACTCTCACCCGGCTCGACGAACCCCGCCAAAGCCGTAAAGAGGCGATGGCGGTGATGGGTATGGCGGGCCAGCAGGCATTTCTCCCCCTTGATCACCAGCATAATGACACAGGGGGAAATACGCGGGTAAACGGTGAGATGACAGCGGGGGCACTCGCGGGCGCGCTCACCGGCGTGATAATCCGTGGGCGAACCGCAGCGGCCACAAAAACGGTGGTCGCTGTCCCAGTTGACCACCTGAACCGCACGTCCCGCCAGGGCAAAAAGTGACTCATCCACAAGCCCGAGCAGGCTGCGCAGCCCGCGCCACTCGCAGCCGGGAGCCTCTGCCTGGGTGGCCAGGGCGTGCACCCCGACCGGCTCGCCGCCGAGTTCACCCAGGTAGTGGCTGCTGCCAATCGCACCCCCCGGGAACCGGTTGCCCCGGTGCAGAAAATCGCCGTCGCGACATAGGAGCCATCCATCCGCCACAAAGATATGACGGGCAAAAGGTGGCTCGGGGCGCACTTTCGCGGCGGGGACAAAAACCTCGTTCAATTTGGGCTCCAATCAGGCGACCTCTACCGGATAGCCCAGTACCGCCAGGCTCTCGACCGCCAGATTGAGGGACTGGACATCCGCTTGGCGATTCAGCTTGAGTTCGCCCAGATAGTATTCCAGGCTGATGATGGCGTCCGCAAACACATCCAGAGATTGCTCCAGCTCCGGTGCCACATCGCGCCTTTCCATCACCGTCTCCACGAAAGCCATCAGCCGCTCGACCACGGCGGCAGCCCGACTCAGCCCCAGTGCCAGCAGACCGCCCCGCAGTGTGTTCAGGGTGGTCGGCACATTGCGGATATGGCCGTGGTCAAACTCGGATTCCGCGTAGGAAGCGAGCGCGCGCTTGATCATTGACAGGCCCGCCTCCGCTTCGCGCAGCACCGCCTGCTCGGCTTCTGCCAGCTGGCTGCCCTGCAGTGAGATATCCGCGTGGCCGTACTCGTCCAGGTCGATACTGGCGCTCTGGCGCAGCACCCGAACGGCGCTGTCCACCTGCAGCACCTGGCCGGTCAACCGCTGCAGTACCGCCGGCGGGATCTGCCCCCCACCATCACCGCCCTGGCGAAATTCCATTAGAGCCGCCCGCAAGCCGTCGGACAATCGCTTGAAATTGAGCAGCTGCATGGTCCCGGCAATGCGCTGCAGGCTGCCGATGAGACCGCTGTCTCCCCCCAGGTCATCCACCACCGAAAGCGATTCGGCATCATCCAGCATGCGGCGCACGCCGGCCAGTTCCTCTTCCAGAGCCTTGGCCACTGCATTGATCGCCGTGGCCCCGGGGCCACCCAGGCTGGCCCTTTCACGCTCCAATTCCTCGTCGTTGTAGCCGAGAGGCTGCACCGCAAAGGCTTCCAGGATTTGATCACCCTGCCCACCGGGCCCCGCCAGGGCCACCCAGTACAGACACTCCCTGACCAGCACCGGTGGCGACGGCTGATCCAGGGCACTGTCCCCCTGCTTCTGCAGGGCCCGCAAACTCCGGTCCAGCATACTGAACACCATGATACGGGAGCGATTGGGACGCATTTCCCGCACTGCCATGGCACCCAGAGCCTCCCCGGCCAGGGCCCAGAGTTTGCCGTTGGGGCGGCCGGCAGAGACGCTTGCCACCCGCTGCAGGGCCCGCGCCATCATGGTAAAGGCGGGCTTCAGGGGTTTACCCTGCAACAGCGCCAGCAGCCCCAGTTGATACATATGGCGAAACCGGCGCAGAAAAGAATTGAGCTCCTCCGGCATCACCGCTGAGGAGGCGACTCCGGGGACATTGGCATCCAGGCGACAATGAAAAAAGTGGCTTTCGGACACCGGCGAGTGGCCGCGCGCAAGACGCAGATTGTTGATGTAGGGTATCAGCAGCTCCGGGCGGGCGACAGCCCGGCTCTGCACGACTTCGAGGTAGCGGGACAATACGTAAAAACTGGTGCCCAGGCTATCCAACAGCTCTGCAACCACTTCCTGCCGGCCCTGCTGTACTTCGAGCAGCGCCGCCAGCATCTCCTGAGCCAACAGCTCCCCGCCTCTCAGCTGCACCAGTTGCAGTGCCCCACCGGCTTGCCGCAACATCGCCAGGCACTGGTCAATGGCCTGCTCATTCACCCGGTCGGCGGCAAACTGGTCCAGGTGGGACGCCGCTGCATCAAGGGTAGCCGCCAACTCGTCTTTGACCAGACTGACCGAGGTAAGGTTAATCTCTCGCGCTTGGGTCACTGCTTCACCACTGCAATAAAATGTCACAAACGAACAATAAATGACCAAAACTTACAGGTTTGGCCGACGTATGAGCAATCTATCCTAAACCCACAAAGAATCCAGCTTTATATCCAGATATTCCACCAAGTAATCGACAATTCCGCGGTTGACATGGAGACAATGGCCACAGCACTTGAATTTTCCCGGGAACTGGGTAGCGTTCATTACCCGCCGGCATACTCCGGGAAGCCCCCAGGTGGGCAGCTTCCCCCTATGCGTGGCACAATGCGGCTACTACTGCTGCCCCAGGGCTCACCGGCGATGCGTACTGAATGCTAACTCTGCGACCGCCGCAGCCATCGTGAAATCGACTTGGCAGGGCCCCGGGAGAGGGGTCGAAAAACAACCGAGGAAGTGAGAATGACTACATATAACAATGCGGTGGCCGCAACCGGTAGCGGCCTCAGCCGCGCATTTACAGAAAATTTCCTCGGCGAGGCACCGGACTGGTACAAGCTGGTAATCGCCCTCTTCCTGATCGTCAACCCTCTGCTGCTCTATGTGAGCACGCCCTTTGTCACCGGTTGGGTTCTGATTGGCGAGTTTATTTTCACTCTGGCAATGGCCCTGAAGTGTTATCCGCTGCAACCCGGGGGACTGCTGGCCATTGAAGCGGTGCTGATGGGGATGACTTCAGCCGATGCTGTCTATTTTGAAATCACCGACAATTTTAAGGTGATTTTGCTGCTGATGTTTATGGTGGCCGGCATCTACTTTATGAAGAGCCTGCTGCTTTTTGTGTTCACCAAAATTTTAATCAATATTCGTTCCAAAACACTGCTGTCACTGCTGTTTTGCAGTGTGGCAGCAATTCTATCTGCATTTCTCGACGCCCTGACGGTAACCGCGGTTCTGATTGCCGTAGCGGTGGGATTTTACTCAGTCTATCATCGTGTCGCCAGCAACCGCCCCCATCACCATCACGACCACGACCACTCCACCGATGACCATGTGGTGGAGTACCATCGCGAAGACCTGGATCAGTTCCGCGCATTTCTGCGCAGTCTCATCATGCACGGTGCCGTGGGTACAGCGCTGGGTGGTGTCTGCACCCTGGTGGGTGAACCACAAAACCTGTTGATCGCGGAGAAGGCAGGCTGGGAATTTTTGCCGTTTTTCACCATCATGGCGCCGGTCACTATTCCCGCCTTTATTGCCGGCCTGATCACCTGCGGGCTGCTGGAAAAACTGGGAATCTGCGGCTACGGAGCCAAGCTTCCCACCGCCGTTCGCGAAGTTTTGGTGATATACAATCGGGAACAGGAACAGCGGCGAACCCCAAGGGACATTGCCGAGCTGTGGGCCCAGGGAATCGTAGCCGTGGTACTGGTTCTGGCGCTGGCCTTTCACGTGGCCGAGGTGGGGATCATCGGCCTGATGATTATTGTCCTGCTGACCGCCTTCACCGGGGTTGTGCAGGAGGCCCGCATCGGCCACGCCTTTGAAGAGGCGCTGCCCTTTACCGCTCTACTGGTTGTATTCTTCGCTATCGTTGCCGTCATTCACGAACAACACCTGTTCGAACCGGTCACCCTCTTTGTCTTGGGGCTTGAACCGCAACAGCAGCCCGGAATGCTGTTTCTCGCCAACGGTATTCTGTCCATGATCAGCGACAACGTATTCGTGGCCACGGTTTATATCAACGAAGTGGAAGCGGCCCTGACCGCGGGCGACATCACCCGTGAACACTTCGACAAGCTGGCGGTGGCCATCAATACCGGCACCAATCTACCCAGTGTCGCCACACCAAATGGCCAGGCGGCCTTCCTGTTCCTGCTCACCTCCGCCCTGGCACCCCTGATCAGGCTGTCCTATGGACGCATGGTGATCATGGCTCTGCCCTATACCCTGGTGCTCACAGCCGTGGCATTCACCTGTGTCGTGTCAGTGCTTTAACCATTAACCAAGAAAAAGGGCAGCGGATACTGCCCTTTTTAATTTGCCCTGCAATCCGATAGATGATCCCCCATAGACCGGATTGTCGCCCTTGAAAGCCTGCGTATATCCCGCGGAAGCGCACACCTTTTCAAAGGCCTGCGAAAACCCCTGCCGGGCGCGGTACACCCCGGCCCACGGCCCCTACCAAAAGTGTTTGCCGGCGGTTTTCTCGAGCAAATTCAACATGGTCTGATGTCCCTCCAGCTCTTCCGCTGTTGCCGATACCACCGGAAGTGGCTGGCGGTCGCCAGCCAGTCTGCGCACGGGACCCGCGGCAGACTCCGCCTCCAGGCCCCTTGCACCCTCATCGCCGCGGATATCTCCGTCCTGGGTCAGTGCAAGGCCCGTCTGGCCCCCCGTCATCAGCAGAAATACATCGGCGAGGATTTCCGCATCGAGCAGGGCGCCGTGCAGATCGCGCTGGGAGTTGTCGACGAAATAGCGTTTGCACAGCGCATCCAGACTGTTTTTTTGTCCGGGGTGCTTTTCCCGTGCCAGGGCTAGCGTATCGAGGACACTGCAATGGTCCGTCACGCGCCGCCAGCGCGGGCTGGCGAGCAATTTGAGTTCCCAGTCAATAAATCCCACATCGAAGGGTGCGTTGTGGATCACCAGCTCCGCGCCTTCGCAAAAGCTCATAAATTCATCGGCGATCTGGGCAAATACGGGCTTGTCCTGCAGGAACTCATTGGTAATTCCATGTACCTCGATAGCGCCGTCTTCAACCTCCCGCTCCGGGTTGATGTACTGGTGGTAGTGGCGCCCGGTCAGTTTTCGATTGACCAGTTCCACACAGCCAATCTCGATAACCCTATGTCCCGTTTTCGGGTCCAGTCCGGTGGTTTCTGTATCCAAGACTACCTGTCTCACCTTCACCCCTCCAGTTCTTCGATGCC
The DNA here is from genome assembly GCF_040742695.1 of Microbulbifer discodermiae. Classification (NCBI taxonomy): domain Bacteria; kingdom Pseudomonadati; phylum Pseudomonadota; class Gammaproteobacteria; order Cellvibrionales; family Microbulbiferaceae; genus Microbulbifer; species Microbulbifer discodermiae. The sequence continues at coordinate 74,479 of NZ_JBFLAB010000004.1, forward strand.
GCGATTCGCCAGTTGGTCGGCCCGCTCATTGCCGGGGTGTCCGGAATGCCCCTTGACCCAGTGCCAGTGAACATCATGCCCGGCGACACTCTGATCCAACCGCTGCCACAGATCCGCGTTTTTGACAGATTTCTTGCTGGCTGTCTTCCAGCCGTTCTTTTTCCAGTTGTGGATCCAGCTGGTGATTCCCTGGCGCAAATACTGCGAATCCGTATGCAAATCCACGCGGCAGCGCTGCTTGAGCGTATCGAGCGCCTCAATCGCGGCCAGCAACTCCATACGGTTGTTGGTGGTGTAGGACTCCCCACCGTAAATTTCCCGCTCTGTGTCCCCATACTTCAACAGAACGCCCCAACCGCCAGGCCCGGGATTGCCCCGGCAGGCGCCATCGGTAAATATCGTGACTTGTTTCAATTCAACAACTTTTTTTGGGTGTAACGAAAGGGTGCTCGAATCTAGAAGACTACTGCCGGCGCTCACGCTTGGAGACGCGCAGACTGGTGGGTACTGCGCCCATTACCGGTTTGCGTTCGCTGCGCCAATCGAGTCTGATGGTGCGCATACTGGCCACTTCCTTGCGCGCGACTATGAGGTAAAAGCCCCCCCAAGGCAAGCGCCAGCGGGCCCCCACAGCTTCCATCCAGGAGGTATTGGCGAGAAGTTCCCGGTGCTGCAGGGGCAGGCGAAAGAACCCCCTTTCGATACTGCAGGCCTGTAAATCCAGCAGCGTCATCCAGTCGGCGACACGCGCCGCCCGCAGCTGATTGCCGACCTGGTAAGCCCCGCTGGAAAACAACAGCCGGGACAACCCCAGCAGGGAGAAGGGGTTGAAGCCGATCAGGACCATATGCCCACCGGGAATCATCACTCTTGCGGCCTCCCGCAGCAGCTGATGTGGGTGCGGGGAAAAATCCAGCAAATGGTGCAGAATCACCACATCAACCGACTCGCTGGGCAGCGGCAGCTGCTCGAAGTCCGCCACCGCAGCGCCACCCTGCTTCTCACTGCTACCCAACCGAAAACGGTGATTGATGCGACTACAGGCCGCGAAGTCCACTTTGCTCGAGACCCCCGCCTGGAGCAAATGGTAGCCAAACAGCCGCTCCACGACGGGCTCTGCCAGCGCCAACTGCTGTGTGAGAATCTCCTCCCCAAGGCAGCTCCCAAACCACCGTTCGAGCCGCTCACACGACTGTGCCAGAGAAGGTGGCTCCCTGCGGGGACCCAGAATTGACTTGCCGGCCATAGTTTCTCCCGTTACCGGTGCCGCTGCGAACAACGCCCGCAATTTACAGGCTTTGGTTTTAGGGGGCACGGTTGCCGAAAATACCGCGCCCCGACCGCGCGCAATCACTTTGTCGCGCCCACCTTATGGTATCTTTGCCCCACTAGGGTAGCGGGCGGATAAAATGCTGACAATCTCACCCATTGGGGCCTTCAGCGACAACTATATTTGGCATCTCGAACGGGACGGCGAGCACTGGGTGGTCGACCCGGGGGATGCACAGCCGGTAGCGTCGGCACTGGCAGGAGCTTCCCTGAACGGGATTTTGGTCACACACCATCACTTCGACCACACCGGCGGCATAGCAGAACTGGTGGCCCGCTACCACTGCCCGGTCTATGGGCCAGATGGTATCCCCGGCGTCACCAAACCACTGCGCACTGGGGACAGCTGCCAGATTATGGGGCTGCCCCTGAGCGTCATAGATGTGCCCGGCCACACTCTCGACCATCTGGCCATGATCCTGGAAGAGCCCACAGACGGGGGCACCCTCTTGCACCTGTTTTGTGGCGATACTCTATTCGCGGCGGGATGCGGCCGGCTGTTCGAAGGCACTGCGGAACAGATGTATCGGTCACTGCGCAAACTCAGCGGGCTGCCGCCGGCGACCCGGGTCTATTGTGCGCACGAGTATACCCTGGCCAATTTGCGCTTTGCCGCGGCGGCGGAACCCGGCAATACAGTCGTCCTGGACCGCATCGCCGAGGTGGAGGACCTCCGCGCAAAAAACAAGCCCACGCTCCCCTCTACTATCGGCGAGGAGCTCGCCACCAACCCTTTTCTCCGCTGCCACATCGCCGCCATAGCCCGACGCGCCACCGGGCAGAGCGCAGCCGCCGAGCCGGAGGAAGTGGAGGTATTCGCCAGGCTGCGCAGCTGGAAAGACAACTTTTGACCGATGGCGCAACTGACCCACCTGCCCCAGGGCTAGACGGAGAGAGACAGGCCCGCCTGGGCAAAAAATACCCAAACTGGATTGACCTTGTTCGAGAGAAGCCTTTAGAATCAATTTATTATAGAAAAGAGCTCAGTTTTAACTCAAAGTGATTAGTCACTGAGCGGGAATCCAGTACAAGAACAAGTCGCGGAAACAAGAATGGTTCACAAGAAGTTAGCCGTTGCCGTGCTGGCAGCGGCGGTGGGTGCTTGTGCGCAAGTACAAAACCAAAGCACAGCGCCCGGGGAACAGCCTCTCCAGGACGATCCTTTAGCCGCTGTGGGCGACAAACCGGTCGATCCCCCCCCCGAGATACAAACAGCACCGGCCCCGGTTGATATCTGGGACCGGCTGCGCCGTGAATTCCATTTGGAGCGACATCTCGAGAACCCCAAGGTACAGGACTACATTGCCTATTTCGCGCGCAATGAGGGCTATATGGCCAGGGTTACCGAGCGCTCCCGACGCTACATTTTCCATGTGGTGGAGCAACTTGAGCAGGCGAACATGCCTATGGAGCTCGCCCTGCTGCCCATCGTGGAGAGCGCCTATGACCCCTTTGCGTTCTCCCACGCCCGCGCTTCCGGCATGTGGCAGTTTATTCCCGCCACGGGACGCTCTTTCGGGCTGCAGCAGAACTGGTGGTATGACGGGCGTCGGGATGTCCACGAATCCACCCGTGCCGCCATCCAGTATTTTTCCTATCTGTCCGCGCGCTTCGACGGCGACTGGGAATTGGTCCTGGCGGCGTACAACGCCGGGGAAGGCACGGTTCGCCGGGCCAGAGAGCGCAATGCACGTCGCAATATGGGTACCGGCTTCTGGGATCTGAAGCTGCCGCGGGAAACCCAGCGCTATGTGCCGCAATTGCTAGCACTGGCTGAAGTAGTCTCCAAGCCGGAATACTATGGCGTGAAGCTGTATGACATAGCCAATGAACCCTACTATGCCGCAGTCGATGTGGGCAGCCAGATTGACATGGCCCAGGCGGCCAGGCTTGCCGACATAGAAGTGGAAGAGCTTTATCTGCTGAACCCCGGCTATAACCGCTGGGCTACGGATCCCAATGGCAGCCACCGCCTACTGGTGCCGGCAGACAAGCGCGAGAAAATGGAACTGGCGCTCACCGAGCTGCCGCTGGACCAGCGCGTGACCTGGCAGCGCTACAACATTGCGCGGGGTGATACCCTTTCGACCATTGCGCGGAGATATGAAACCACGGTAGCCGCTATTCGCGAGGCCAACAAACTGCGCAGCAATAATATCCGCGCGGGCAAAACCCTGCTGATTCCCAGTGCCGCAGGACCAGATGCCCAGTTTGCCTACACACTGGATCGAAGGGTCGGGAATCAACGCTCAGCGAGTCAGGGTAAAAAGGGCAGCTATACCGTGCGCCCGGGAGACACCCTCTGGGAGATTTCCCGCTCTCTGCGCGTCAGCGTCAGTGATCTCGCCAATTGGAACAGTATGGCGCCGGGCGACACCTTGCGCCCGGGCCGCAGCCTGGTCACCTATAGCAATGGCGGCGACAGCCGCACTACCCGCAAGATTTCCTACCATGTGCGCAGCGGGGATTCTCTGTACCGCATAGCACAAAAATTCAGCCTGAAGATAAGCGATATACTGCGCTGGAATAAACTCAACAAGTCCAGCTATCTGCAACCGGGCCAGCGGCTTACTCTGTTTGTCGATACGGCTGCCAGCGGCTGACCGAAAGACACCAAAACCCGGCCAGTGCCGGGTTTTGGTGCGAAACTGCAAGACCCGCTAGTTGGCCTCAAAAATCTCTATATCGGCTTCATCGGCCAAGTGCTTCCGCACCGCCACCAACTCCGCATTGCCGGACAGGGAACCCAGTTGCTGCAGCAGCGCGCGGCGCTGCTCTACACTCTGACTGGCAAAATCTCCCGGGCGGACCTTGCGCAGTCGCAGCAGCACCTGATCGCCACCGTCAGTGGCAAACACGGTGGTCAAATCACCATCCGACGGTGCCGGCAATGCAAATGCCTTGGTGATAATCTCGCCGCGTTGGCCAAAGCCACCGCGCCGGGTCTTGTCACTGGTTTCCAGCGTCAGTTCGTTGTCTTTGGCCAGCTCCGCAAAATCGGTTCCCGTCGCGACTTCCTGCTCCAGAGTCTTGGCACGCTCGGCCAACTGCGCGCTGGCCTTGTCCCGCTTGAGTCGATCCGTGATCTGAGTGCGAACCTCCGGTAGGGGAAACACACCCGCCGGCTGGTGCTGCGTCACTCGCAGTACCACTGCGTGGTTCTCGGTGAGATTCAACACGTCTGAGGTATTGCCATCCTCCATCACTTCCGGAGAGAAGGCCGCGGCCACCACCTGCTCATTGGCCACTATTCCACTACCACCCTCTCGCGCGAAAAGCTCGCTGGTCTGCAGCGGCACACCAAGTTCCTCTGCCGGTCCGGCCAGGGTTTCCGCATTGTATGCCAAGTCTGTGAGGCGTCCCAGGGTAACCACGAATTCCCGCTCGGCGGCCGCATTGCGAAGCTGCTCCGCAATTGCCCCTTGCCGCTCCTCGAAACTGGGAATCTCCGCATCCTCTACTTCAAGCAATTTGATAAAGTGGGTGCCGCTGTCGGTGATCACTGGACCTGACACCTGCCCCACTTCCAGTTTGGCCAGTGCCTCTTCAAAGTTCTGCGGAAATACATCTCCAGAGGTGAAACCGAGGTCGCCCCCCTCTTCACTCGAGCCCAGGTCATCGGACAGCTCTTTCGCCAATTCTGCGAAATCCTCACCGGCATCCAGCCTCGCCTGAACCTCATCGACTTTATCCTGAGCGGCGTCTTCCAACAAAATGTGCGCTGCCCGACGGCGAACCTGGGTCTGGAGATTTGCTACTTCCTGCTCGTACTGTGCCCGCACGTCCTCGGGAGAAACATCTATACCGCTGGCAAACAGCTCCGGCTTTAACTCTATATATTCGATTGCTACCTGCTCGGGGCGCTGAAACTGAGCTTGGTTATCCTGGTAGTACTGTTCGACCTCTTCCTCGGTTACCGAAGCCTGGTCCACAAGAGGCTGTACCGGCAGAATTGCGTAATCAAAGTCACGCTCTTCCATGGATATGGTTACCACCTGCTCCGCATCCCGGCGTGTGGCAAAAGCACTGTCCGCAATACTGTCCGCATACTGTTGCAGCACTATATCCCGTTCGATAATCTGGCGAAAACTGGCCGGGCTGTATCCCATCCGGCGCAGAGCGTCGCGGAAGGTTTGTGGATCGAACCTGCCGTTGATTTGAAATGCGGGAATCTGCACGGTTTCCTGATCGACCGCCGCCGCACTCATCACCATGCCACTCTTCTGCGCAGCCTGGCGCATTACCGCACTGCTGATCAATTGCTGTAACACCGGATCGCGCAACTGCTCGTCACTGAGCAAATCCGCCGGTACATTTTCTCCATACTGACTCATGATCAAATTGCGGCGATTTTGAATCGCGCGCTGCAGATCCAGATTACTTATTTTCTCGTCGTTGACTTCAGCCACCTTGTCGGCGTATCCGCCACTTGCACCGGTGAAGAAATCAATACCGCCGATTACCATAATAAAACCGAAAAAACCGGCTACTATGATCGCGGCAGTGCCTTTCAGGTTGTCACGCATGGACTGAAGCATGCTGAGCTCCGAATTTAGCTGTTACTTTTGCCTACCAGATATAAAAAAGGCGCATCCGAGAGATACGCCTCTTTGAAGCTTTGATTGTTTCGAAATCGAGGCTTCTTAGTTTACCGCGTCTTTCAGTGCCTTTCCGGCCTTAAAACTCGGGATTTTTGCCGCCGCGATTTCGATAGGATCGCCGGTGCGTGGATTGCGACCGGTACGGGCCGCACGCTCTTTGACTACGAAGGTGCCGAAACCCACCAGAGCCACCTGATCACCCTTTTTGAGCGCATCAGTGATGCTATCCGTCATTGCCTCCAGGGCACGGCCGGCCGCAGCCTTAGGAATATCTGCTGACGCGGCAATCGCTTCAATCAGTTCGGACTTATTCACGCTTAATCCCTCTGTATCATCTTTTAAGGTATTTAACAGACGCCCCCTCTGTGCGCCTCTGTATTCATGGCTACAATTGCCGGCGGCTTATGTGCAGGCCAATAAGCCCCGCTTTATACCAACTGCCCGATAACCGGTCAAGGAACCATGCGGGGTTCCGGGCAGTTTAGCGCGGTCTAACCGGCCACAAATGCCTGAAAGGCTACTTTTTAACCTAAGTTGCACCAACGCCCCGGGCGACGCCGCAATGTCAATGGTGTTGGAGCGACTGGGAACGCTCCTCCGCCTTCTTCTGCAGCGCCAGGTACTCCTCATCCGACAGGGAGCGGGGCTTGTGCTCCAGGGCCAGGCCAAGTACCTGATCAATCCAGGTTACCGGTTTGATCACCAAATCCTGTTGGATATTATCCGGAATATCTTTTAAGTCACGCTCATTGTCAGCGGGGATCAGCACAGTTTTTATACCGCCCCGATGCGCTGCGAGAAGCTTCTCCTTTAGCCCGCCAATGCGCAGGACTTCGCCCCGCAGAGTAATTTCCCCGGTCATGGCCACATCGGCACGCACCGGAATGCCGGTGAGTACCGATGCCAGGGCTGTACACATGGCAATCCCCGCCGAGGGGCCATCTTTGGGTGTGGCGCCCTCTGGCACATGAATATGAATGTCTTTGGTGTCAGTAAAGTCCGGTGCCACGCCCAGAGATTGAGCCCGGGTGCGCACTACAGTGAGGGCGGCCTGGATCGACTCCTGCATTACGTCTCCCAAAGAGCCGGTTTTAATGACACGCCCTTTACCCTGTACCGCAGATGCCTCAATAGTCAGCAGCTCGCCGCCAACCTCCGTCCAGGCCAAACCGGTAACCTGGCCGATTTTATTTTCCTCCTCGGCCCGGCCATAGTCGAACTTCCGCACCCCGAGCAGGGACTCCAACTGGTCCGGCTGCACCACCGCCTTGGATCCGGTGGCGTTGCGCACATGCTCTGTCACTACCTTGCGGCAGATTTTGGCGATCTCCCGGTCCAGCCCTCGAACACCTGCCTCGCGGGTGTAGTAACGCACTATGTCGCGCACTGTATCATCCGATAAAACCAGTTCATCGTCTTTCAGGCCGTTCGCCTTGCGCTGCTTGGGCACCAGATACCGCTGGGCGATATTGCGCTTCTCATCCTCGGTATAACCGGGGATACGTATCACTTCCATGCGGTCCAGCAGAGGGCCGGGTATATTCATGGAATTGGAAGTGCACACGAACATCACGTCGGACAGGTCATAGTCCACTTCCAGGTAATGATCGTTAAACGATTTATTCTGCTCGGGGTCCAGCACCTCCAACAATGCGGATGCGGGGTCGCCCCTGTGGTCCATACCCATTTTGTCCACTTCATCCAACAGGAACAGGGGGTTTTTTACCCCAGCCTTGGAAATTTTCTGGATCAGCTTGCCTGGCAGGGAACCGATATAGGTGCGCCTGTGCCCCCGAATTTCCGCCTCGTCGCGCACGCCTCCCAGGGCCATGCGCACATACTTTCGGTTAGTGGCGCGGGCGATAGACTGGCCGAGCGAGGTCTTGCCGACACCGGGAGGTCCCACCAGACACAAAATCGGCCCCTTGACCTTCTTAACCCTTTTCTGCACCGCCAGGTATTCGAGGATTCTTTCCTTCACTTCCTCCAAACCGTAGTGGTCCTTGTTGAGAATTTCCTCGGCTTTTTTCAAGTCGTGACGTACCCGACTGGCCTTTTTCCACGGGACGTTCAGCATCCAGTCGATGTAACTGCGCAACACCGATGCCTCTGCGGACATCGGTGACATCATCTTCAGCTTGCCCAGCTCGGTGCGAGTCTTCTTTTCCGCTTCGGAAGACATACCGGAATCGGTAATTTTCTTTTCCAGCTCTTCGATTTCATTTGGCTCCTCGGTAATTTCACCGAGTTCCTTCTGAATGGCTTTCATCTGCTCATTCAAATAATATTCGCGCTGGCTTTTCTCCATCTGCTTTTTCACACGCCCGCGGATTCGTTTTTCGACCTGGATCAGGTCAATTTCCGAATCCATCAGCCCGAGCAGATGCTCGAGACGCTGCTTCACGCTGGCCGTCTCCAACAACTCCTGCTTTTGCTGCAGGTCCAGCGACATGTGCGCAGCGATAGTGTCCGCGAGCCGTCCCGGTTCGTCTATTCCGGACAGAGAGGTGATGACCTCGTTGGGCACCTTTTTGCTCGCCGAGACGTATTGCTCGAACTGCGTCATGGCCGAACGAACCAGCGCTTCCGCCTCGGCTTCCGGGATATCCTCGGTTTCCATGGGCTCTACAGTGGCGCGGTAGTGCCCGTCACCTTCCATCACTTCGAGGATATGCACCCGTCGACTGCCCTCTACCAGCACTTTGACAGTGCCGTCGGGAAGCTTTAGCAGCTGCAGCACACTGGCAACTGTGCCAACCCGATATATGTCTTCGGCACTCGGATCATCCTCCGATGCCTGACGCTGCGCCACAAGCAGCACCTGCTTGTCGTTGCGCATCGCCTCCTCCAGCGCATCGATAGACTTTTCCCTACCAACGAACAAGGGGATCACCATATGCGGGTAAACAACGACATCGCGCAGCGGTAGCAGCGGATATTCAAACTTGGGGGCGGATGGCTGATCCATAGAACTCCTCTCGGCCCAAAAACAGGGGGATAAGTATTATCGCGGGATTCTGCGCGGTTTTTGCGCACTTCAGCCACAGGCTGATTGCTTTCCACCACCTATAGATAGGGGTGCGCCCGTGAAATACAAGTCTAACCTCTCCGTCCGGCGGTACCGACCCGGAATTTGACCAAAGTCGACCCCGGGGTACCACATTGGGGAGGTCGCCCGGGAAACCGCTGCCGGGCGAAAATTTGTCAGGTGTTACTTTTATGACCCTAACGGCCATCAGGAGTGCACGGGTATCCGCGCTCTTGCAGGCACAGGAAGCGCCGGAAGCTGGGCCCGGCTTACTCTTCCGGCGCCGCTTTTTGCGGCTTGTCATTGCTCTCATAGACGAGCAGCGGCGCGGATTCCCCTTTTATGACCGCTTCATCGATAACGACTTTGGCAACATTGTCGGTTGAGGGAATGTCGTACATAGTCTCGAGCAATACCGATTCCATGATGGAGCGAAGCCCCCGGGCACCCGTCTTCCGCTCCATGGACTTGTGCGCAACCGCGTCCAGCGCGTCCGGGCGGAAATCGAGTTCGACCCCCTCCATCTCAAACAGCTTCATGTACTGCTTGGTCAGGGCATTGCGCGGCTCGGTGAGGATTCTCACCAGCGCCTCGCGATCCAGCTCTTCGAGAGTGGCAGTTACGGGGAGTCGGCCCACAAACTCCGGGATCAATCCATAGCGGACCAGGTCTTCCGGCTCCAGGTCCCGCAGAACCTCGCCAAAGCTGCCGCTGTCATCCTTGGACTTGACCTCGGCGCTGAAACCAATGCCACCCTTTTCCGATCGGTCGCGGATCACCTTGTCCAGGCCGGCGAAAGCTCCACCACAGATAAACAGGATATTGGATGTATCGACCTGCAGAAACTCCTGCTGCGGGTGCTTGCGCCCTCCCTGGGGGGGCACAGAGGCCACAGTGCCCTCAATCAGCTTGAGCAGCGCCTGCTGCACACCCTCGCCGGAAACGTCGCGGGTGATAGAGGGGTTATCGGACTTGCGGGAAATTTTGTCGATCTCGTCAATATAAACAATGCCCTGCTGCGCCTTTTCGACATCATAGTCACATTTCTGCAGCAGTTTCTGAATAATATTCTCCACGTCCTCACCGACATAACCAGCCTCGGTCAGGGTTGTGGCATCGGCAATGGTGAAAGGCACATTTAAAAGGCGCGCCAGGGTCTCAGCCAACAGGGTTTTTCCACTGCCTGTAGGGCCGACCAACAAAATATTGGACTTGCTCAGCTCTACATCTTCCCGCTCTCTGCCCTTGACGTCAGTTTTGCTGCGCAGACGTTTGTAATGGTTGTAAACCGCCACCGCCAGAACACGCTTGGCGCGCTCCTGACCGATCACATACTGGTCCAGAATTGCGGTAATCTCCCGGGGCATTGGCAGACGACCCTCTCCACCATCCGCCTGCTCCTGCACTTCTTCGCGGATAATGTCGGTGCAAAGCTCGACGCATTCGTCACAGATAAAGACAGATGGGCCCGCTATAAGCTTGCGAACTTCCTGCTGGCTCTTGCCACAGAAAGAGCAGTACAGCAGTTTGCCATTGTCTTTTCCGCTACTCTGGTCGGTCATTCAGTTACTCCGTGGTCTCAACCCAGCCGCTATCCCGCTGAGGTCATTTCTTATATCGCAAGATGCTGCCTTTCAGCAGCTTTTTCAAGCCCTTGCAGTCCGCATACCGCAGAAACCGGTAATCTGGCCGCGCAGCCCCTGGTCCCGGTCATATTAACCACCCCGAATCGCGGCGAGCCACCGGGAAGAGGGGTCACCCCTGCCTGCAGGGGCAGGCTGCCATCCGCCAGTGCAGGTCAGCCGACCAGCCAGACACACAGGGCTCAACCCGCCTGCCGCTGTGACAATACGTCATCCACCAGGCCATACTCTTTGGCTTCCTCTGCGCTCAAAAAGTGATCGCGCTCGGTATCCCGCTCGATTTCCTCCACATTTCGACCCGTGTGGTGGGCCATCAGCTCATTGAGGCGATGGCGCAGTTTGAGAATCTCCTGCGCATGGATATGAATATCTGTCGCCTGCCCCTGGGCACCACCGCTGGGCTGGTGGATCATGACGCGGGAATTGGGGGTAGCAAATCTCTTACCCGCACTACCCGCAGCCAGCAGAAAAGCCCCCATGCTGCAGGCCTGCCCGATACACATGGTGCTGACGTCCGGTTTAACGAACTGCATGGTGTCGTAAATCGACATCCCTGCAGTAACCGAACCGCCGGGGGAATTGATGTAAAGATGAATATCCTTGTCTGGATTTTCCGCCTCCAGAAACAACAATTGCGCCACTACAAGGTTGGCCATATGATCTTCCACCGGCCCGACGAGAAAGATCACCCTCTCTTTGAGCAGGCGGGAATATATATCAAATGAACGCTCACCTCGGGCCGTTTGCTCCACCACCATGGGCACCAGACCGGTAGCTGAAATGTCTAGAGAAGAACGGGGGTAATCAAAACGTGCCATAGATACCTTAGCTTCCTTTTTGGCGTATTTGGCGAGTCGTTTCAGCAGCACCATAGAGTTTTGGTGTGGATGACTGAAAGCCCGGTTTTCTCAGCTTAACTGGTCACAGTCGAGAAAGCCAGTCGGCTCCGAGGGAGGGAAAAGTGATTGGCGGCCGCGAGGTTGCGGCCGCCCTGTGAGCGGCCCTCAAGCCCGCTGCTGGGGCTTGATTACCTCATCGTAACTGCTGTTCACGTCCTCGACTTTCGCAGTGTCAAGCACAAAATCGACGACCTGATCCTCCAGTACGACGGATTCAACACCGGACAAGAGTTCACGGTTATTGTAGTAATACTCAACCACTTCCTGCGGCTCCTGATAGGTCGACGCCAACTCTTCGACTTTCGCTTTGACCCTATCCGCATCCACGGCAATATCGTTTTGCTTGATGATCTCTCCGACCACCAGTCCCAGCACCACACGGCGTTTGGCCTGCTCCTCGAACATAGTGTCCGGCAGCATCCCTTTAGCATCTTCGGCTTTGATCTGGCCACCGAACTGCTGAACCATTTGGCCGCGCAGAGTCTCCACCTCACCGGCAATCAGTGCCGCAGGCACCTCTACCTGGTGCTTGTCGCACAGCTGATCCATTACCTGTGTCTTGATTTTGTTGGAAGCCGCGTTCTTCAGCTCGCGTTCCATATTGCTGCGGACTTCTTCGCGAAACTTGTCTTCGCCGCCCTCTTCAACGCCGTAGCCCCGAATAAACTCTTCGCTCAACTCCGGCAACTCAGGCTTTTCTGACGCAGTGACCTTTATCGTAAAGGTCGCTTCAGCACCGCGCAGCTCCTCACTCTGATAGTCTTCCGGGAAGACGACATCGACATCCTTCTCATCGCCGGGCTTCATGCCCACGATACCGTCTTCGAAACCGGGTACCATCTGCCCGGAACCCAGCACCAGTTGCTGCCCCTCAGCGCTGCCGCCGGAAAATTCCTCACCGTCTTTGCGGCCCACAAAATCGATGGTCACCCGATCGCCCTTTTGTGCCTTGCGTTTGGTATCTTTCCAGGTGGCCTGTTGCTGACGCAACACCTCGATCATGTTCTCGACATCCTTATCACTCACTTCCGCCACCGGTCGCTCCACGCTCACCTCGGTGAGATCCACCAGCTCCACCTCCGGATACACTTCGAAAGTCGCCACATATTCCAGATTTTCGCCGGGTGCGGTTTGCTTTGCTTCGATGCTTGGCGAGCCGGCAGGCTTTACCTGCTCCTTTTGTACAGCTTCGTAAAATGAGCGGCTCATGACTTCGCCCAGCACTTCCTCACGCACTCCACTGCCAAACCGCTGGCGCACCACTTTCAACGGCACCTTGCCCTTGCGGAAGCCGTTTACACGCACATTCTTCGCGGCCTGTTGCAGACGCTTGTCCACTTCTTTATCGACGACTTCCGCCGGTAAATTGACCGTCAAACGGCGCTCCAGGCCAGAAGTTGTTTCGATGGAAACCTGCATTTTATTCCTCGTGAGACTCTCTCTTTCTTAACGCTATTGCGCTTTAGGCTCCGCCATGGCCGGCACGCCACCGCATCAGCCGTGTCGATCCGCGGAATTCAGTTCGGCCCCTGGGGCGGCTATTGAACCGTCCGGACCAAATGGAAATAGCCCGCACCCCGCTCTGTTCAAGCGGCGACGGCACAGGCACTCCATTCAATTGTTGGTGGGGACGGGGAGACTTGAACTCCCACACCTTGCGGCACCAGAACCTAAATCTGGCGTGTCTACCAATTCCACCACGTCCCCAAGACGCTCCCAAACGCTAACTCATTGATATCTATGCACTTTATCGCATAAATATACTACTCCGGCGCCGGGGGCAGCAGATTGTGCCACAGGCGCCAAGGGGCTTCAAGGAATAGCCGGACGAGTCTCCGTCCACAGGCTGGGATCTGGCGGATGCGCCGATGGCAGCCACCAACTCACAAACTGAGATCCAGTCACACTCGCTCGACGACAGTAGTGATTCCCTGTCCCAAGCCAATGCACATGGTGGACACACCCAGGTCACCGCCCTCATTTTGCATGACTGACAGCAGTGTGCCGGTTATGCGCACGCCGGAACAGCCGAAGGGGTGCCCCAGGGCGATGGCGCCGCCGTAGAGATTCACCTTTTCGTCCATCTGGTCGAGCAGGCCGAGATCCTTCAACACCGGCAGTGCCTGGGCCGCAAAAGCCTCGTTCAGTTCTACCTTGTCGATATCCCCCATGCCCAGCCCGGCACTCTGCAGTGCTTTTTGGGTCGAGGGCACCGGGCCATAACCCATGATGGACGGATCCACCCCCGCCAGGGTCATTTCCCGCACCCTGGCGATCGGCGTTATACCGAGCGACTGGGCACGCTCAGCAGACATTACCAGCATGATCGAGGCACCGTCAGTGATCTGTGAGGAAGTGCCCGCTGTCACCCGTCCGTGCTTGGGGTCGAACGCCGGCTTGAGTTGCGCCAGCCCCTCTACGGTGGTGTCCGGGCGGATGGTTTGATCCGTCTCCACCAGAAACGGCACGCCATTCTCGTCGTGGCCTTCGATAGCGATAATCTCGCGGTTGAATTTGCCCTCTCTGGTGGCCGCGGCAGCCCGCTGGTGAGAACGGGCCCCAAACTCGTCCATCTGCTCACGCTGGACATCGTGCATCATAGCCAGATACTCAGCGGTCATACCCATGGAGCCGGCGGCCTTCGCCATATAGCGGCCCAGCATCGGATTCGGGCTGACATGCTCCATCATGTTCAGGTGCCCCATATGTTCAACACCACCGACCACATAAATATCGCCTATACCAGCGCGAATGTTGGCGCTGGCGGTGTGCAGCGCGGACATGGAAGAGCCACACAAACGGTTTACCGTCTGTGCCGGAATGGTGTGGGGCATACCGGCGCGCAGCAAAATAAAACGCGCAACGTTAAACCCCTGCTCGTCCCGCTGCATGACACAGCCCCAAATAAGGTCGTCTATCTCGGCCGGGTCCAGTTTGTCGTTGCGCTGCAAAAACTTCTGCAGCAGTTCCGCGGACATGTCGTCGGCTCTGACATGCCGGTAGACCCCGTTTTTGGAGCGCCCCATGGCCGTACGCGCATAGTCTACGATTACGGCATCTCTCGGATTTAAACTCATTGTGAATCTCCTTACTTGTTGCCGTAGTAGGTTTTTCCGCTAGCGGCCATTTCCCGCATGCGTTCAGTGGGTCGGTAAAGCTCACCCAACTCCGCATACTTGTCCGCCATCCGCAAAAATTCATCCAGGCCGATACTATCCAGCCAGGCAAAAATACCACCGCGGAAGGGTGGAAAACCGATACCATAGATCAGAGCCATGTCCGCCTCGGCCGGAGAACCCACGATCCCCTCCTCCAGGCAGCGGGCCAACTCGGTGGCCATCGGGACCATCATGCGCGCGATAATTTCTTCCGGGTCAAACTCGCGGCGCTCCGCAACGTGACCCTTGAGTAGATCGTAGGACTCTTCGGTAACCACCTTCTTCGGGCGTCCTTTCTTGTCGTCCTCATAGTTGTAAAATCCCTTGCAGTTCTTCTGACCATAGCGACCGGCTTCGTACATCACATCGGAAGCGGCGGTAAAGGTCTTGCCCATACGCTCCGGAAAACCCTCCGCCATGACTTTTTCCGCATGCACGCCGGTATCGATACCCACCACGTCCATCAGATAGGCAGGCCCCATTGGCCACCCCCAACGCTCCATAACCTTGTCGATCTGTTGAAAGTCGGCGCCGTCCCGCACCAGCATGGCGAAACCGGCAAAATAGGGAAACAGCACCCGGTTGACCAAAAATCCCGGGCAGTCTCCAACCACGATGGCTTTCTTGCCCATCTTCTTCGCATAGGCCACGACACGGGCAATGGCACTGTCGGATGTCTGCTCGCCGCGGATCACCTCTACCAGCGGCATCTTATGGACCGGGTTGAAAAAGTGCATGCCGAGGAAGTTCTGTGGGCGCTTCAACGCCTGCGCCAGATGGTCGATCGATATGGTGGAAGTATTGGAGGCGATCACCGTGTCCTCGCTGATCTTGCCTTCAACCTCGCTCAGCACCGCGTGCTTCATTTTTGGATTCTCAACCACCGCTTCGACCACTACGTCTACATCGTCAAAGCCGTCATAGCTCAGGGTCGGCTCAATGCGATTCAACACTTCACCCATTTTCAGCGGCGTCAGCCGGCCTCTGTCCACCAGCTTGGACAATAGTTTGTTGGCCTCCTCAAGGCCCAGATCAATGCCTTTCTGGTCGATGTCCTTCATCTTGATCGGCGTGCCCTTGTACGCCGACTGGTAGGCGATACCACCGCCCATGATCCCCGCCCCGAGGACGGCAGTGCGCTCGACCACCTTGTCGGCCTTCTTCTCCCAGCTCTTCGCCACCTTGCCGACCGCCTGATCGTTGAGAAACAGCCCCACCAGTGACTTGGCGGTACCCGTCTGCGCACACTCGATAAATTTCTGCTGCTCTATACCCAACGCTTCCTCACGGTTGAGTTTGTAGCCCTGCTCCATGGACTCCACCGCCTTTACTGGCGATGGATAATTGCGGCCGGCCTGGCCACCCACGAAGGTTTTGGTGGTGAAAAAAGCCATCAGGGCTTCGGTGTCGTTGAGGGGGATAGGTGATTTCTTGACAGCGCGGACGGCCCGATAGTCCAGTTCGCCATCGATTGCCCGGCTCAACAGTTTCACTGCCGCCTCTTGCAGCTGCTCGTTGGGCACCACCGCATCGACCGCGTGCGCCGCCAGCGCGGCCTCCGGCTTCTGCTCCTTGCCCGCGGCGATCCACTCTGCGGCGACATCCACACCCACCAGGCGTGGCAGGCGCACTGTGCCGCCCCAGCCCGGGATCAGGCCCAGCTTCACTTCCGGCAAGCCGACCTTGGCCTGGTCGCCCATTACCCGGTAGTCGCACCCAAGACAAACTTCAAAGCCTCCACCCAGAGCGTAGCCGTTGATGGCCGCAACCGTAGGGACCGGCAGGTCTTCCAAACGGTTGATATTGGCATTGTTCTTGTTCATCAACTCCGCAATACCTTCAGGCCCTGCGGAAAAAGCGCCGCCGAATTCGGTGATATCGGCACCGACGATAAATACCGGCTTGCCGCTTGTCAGCAGCACGCCTTTGACGCCGTCCGCGGACTCGATCACATCCAGGGCCTCGGAAAACTCCGCGACTGTGAGCCGGCTAAA
The DNA here is from genome assembly GCF_040742695.1 of Microbulbifer discodermiae. Lineage (NCBI taxonomy): Bacteria > Pseudomonadati > Pseudomonadota > Gammaproteobacteria > Cellvibrionales > Microbulbiferaceae > Microbulbifer > Microbulbifer discodermiae. The sequence goes on from NZ_JBFLAB010000004.1 coordinate 91,131, forward strand.
CTTGTTGACGGACTCGCCTTCCAAATCGAACCGGAGTTCGACGATGCCGTTGTCGAGCATTTGCGCATTGAGCGCCTTGCCATTGAATAACATTGGTTGACCTCTTTTTAACGGGGCCCGAAGTGGCCCGGGGTCGGGGTTTGTGAGTGACTGCCGTGATCCCCCCTCCCTGAGATGGTGACGTTTGCGTTCCCGGCAGTCAGCCAGCCCTAGTATAGACAGATTCAAACGTCTGTTTGAATACCAATCGTTACAAATTGGGTGGCGCCACCAATGGTGAAGACCGCTATTTGGCTGATTGATACCCGGATCGGCCCGAATGGGCGGGAATGGCTCGGTGATTCCAATCGCCGGTCAATGCGGTATCGGCCGCAAACCGACCTCCCGGGCGGGAACCCTAGCGACGGTGCGGATTATACGCTGGCGGGTGAGTTGGCTGTAACCAGGACACAATCGAGGTCACCGGGATTGCGGAACCGGTGTGGAAGGCGACTGTTGAAATAATAACCATCCCCCAAACCAAGCACCGCGCACTCACCGCCAACTGTCACCTCCAACCGCCCGGAAACAATGATACCGCCCTCCTCCCCGTCGTGGCTTAGGAGTTCCGGTCCCGTGTCACCACCGGGAGGGTAAATCTCATAGAAGATGGACATCTGGCGCCGGCGTTTGTCCGCACCGAGGAGGCGATACTGATTGGGACCCGTGCTTAAGTCGGGCATCTCCGTCGCGCGAAAAAAAACCTGCGCGTTGTGATCAAGTTGAAGCGTGAAAAATTCCGCCAGAGACATGGGTATGCCTCCCAGCACTTTTCTCAGAGAGCCGACCGAGGGACTGACTCGTCCCTGCTCAATCAGTGAGATTGTTGCGTTGGTCACTCCTGCGCGCTTGGCCAGCTCCCGCTGCGACAGACCGTGCATTTTACGCACTGATTTCAAGCGGCTGCCGACGTCGTCAGTTCCTTTGCCATCCGGTGAGCGAATCACCGATTCCACGTTTCCCATTTTCGTGCCCGCGTCGGTGGGGGCTACAGTCTAAGGTAAACGCCGAGGGCCGGCCAACCCCTTACGCCATGTCTGCAAACGGATTGTCTGTCGGCAGATTGACGGGCGGGTAGCCCGGCAAAGTGACCTGGCTGGTGGACGTTTTGATGGCATCCTCATCCACCAGGCCCTCTCCAAACCGGTAGATGGCGCTCATATCACCACTGCTGGCTCTGAGATCATAAGCCTGCGACCGCTCTGCAACCGGCTCGTTGCGCGACCGGTATTTGCGCATCGCCTCACTGCCGTGACGACGCTCCACCATTTTGTGCACCAAATGGGGGGCCAGTACACTGGCGGTGGCGTTGTTGCCACCAAACCCCTTGGAATTCAGAAACGCCACATCCAGCGTATTGATATCCCGTTCTGAATGCTCCAGTGAAATCTCCAGATTGTCGTGGCGCACATCCTCGGCGATACGGTCAATGGTGGTGACCCCGGGCAGAATACCGCGGTCGAAAATACCCAGGCTGGTGATTAACTGATCGCCACTGGCGGCAGCTACGGTGTGCCCCAGATACGCCTTCACCGCGCATACAGGCCAGTGCTGAATACCGAAATCACCCGCCAGACGATCGAAAATCGCCGACTCAGTGACGCGGTTCTGCGGTGTACTCGAACCGTGCGCCTGTATGAAGCTGCGCCGGCGCAAACTCTCTTCACCGACGATTGCTCGGGTCTCCGCCATCGCCCTCGCCACCGTGAGATAATTACCCGGCCCCGGGGCGGAAATGGATTTCTTGGTGCCATCGGCGTTGACAAAAACATTCGCCACCGCACCGTGAATAGTGGCACCCAGCTCCAGCGCCAGGGCGTCATCCATCAGGATCGCCCACTGACTGCCCTCACCCAGGGTGAAACCGCAGTTTTCACCGAAGGGCCGACTGGCCCGACGGAAATCAATTTCCCCCGGGAAAAGTTTGCGCAACCCGTCCAGATTGGCCAGCGCCCCCATGGTCGCATAGCCATCGACCACTTCGGGAACCAGGGGTGCCTCTGCAGCCCCCACTACTGCAACCCTGGCCCGTCCACTGCGGATGTCTTCCACCGCGGCACGCAAGTTGTAGAGATAGGTGGCACAGGCCCCCGCAACTGCACCAGTGGTCCCCACGCTGCCCAGCACATAGGCATTGACGAAGTCCGCCGGCATGCTGGTGAGCCCGAGCGCCAGCTGCTTGGAACTGACGCGGCCGCCGCGCAAGCGGGACTGCAACAAACCGCCGTTGCCATAGGGGTCCAACTGGCTCATCGCCGAACTTGCATAGACAGAAATCTGCTCCGGCCCAGCCGCTGCCACCACCGTCTGCCAGTCGATGCCCAGGGACTGCACCGCATCCGACGCACCTAGGATCGACAGTTGCAGGCCCCGCGGATGAAAGCGGGAGTTGTAATACTCCGCCGGTTCAAACCCCGTCGGCAACTGGCCCGCTGCTGCCACGGGTATCTCGCGATAGCTGTCTAGCATTACTGACAGACCCCGGCTGTGCACACGCACCCGACCCTCGCCGGCGGGCTCCAGCCGCCAGTCCGCCGGCAACGGCTCCGGCAACTGGCGCACACTCATTTCGAAGGTAAACCCCTCTGTGCTACTGAGCTCCGCTGGCTGGTGATAATGGCATCTGCGATAGTCGTAAAACCGCTGTTCCAGCTCGCGCACCAGAGTCTGGTCGAGCACCCTCCGCTCCTCTTCTGGGGTCAGCGGCTTGTCACCGCCTGCGGCGGTACGCAGGCCCATCATCGCCGCCAGACTGGCCAGGGTCCGCTCGCGTTCCGCGCCATTCAGCCTGTCCAGCACCAAGCGCCTGTAACCGTGATGAAAGGAGCTCCGTCCGGCGGGATTGAAACCACCAAACGCGGTGATGACGGGAAGGCGCTGCATCCTGACCTCCAGCAAAAAAATGCTGACAAATATGAACCAAATTTCACGGAAGTCCAGTTTAGGGGGTGGCGAATCGGCCGAGTTATGGTCATACTGGCCAGCAAAATTGATTATCTGGCCAAAAGCTTCGAGTTGTAATGCGAACCGTCACTTTTCTTCTGATCGACCAGATGCTAACCACCGGCACCATGTTGCCGCTGGAGATGCTCCGCGGTGCCGAGAGTCGAGCGCGCGCCGAGGGAATGACCGATCCCCTGCGTATTGTCACTGTCAGTCTGGATGGCAACCCAGTGGCCACGAGATCAGGATTTTCTCTGGCCCCGGATCTCAGCCTTGCGGAAGCCCCCGACAGCGACATCATCTACCTGCCCGCTCTTTGGCGCAATCCGCGCCCGGCGCTGCGGCACAGCGGACCACTGCTCGACTGGTTGCAACGCCAGGCGGAGTCCGGCGCAGCCATCTCAGCCGTAGGTACGGGGGTATGTTTCCTGGCAGAGGCCGGCCTGCTGGACAACAAGCCAGCCACCACCCACTGGCACTACTTCGAACGATTCGCGCGGGACTACCCACAGATCAAACTCAAACGGCAGTATTTCATCACCCAGGCGGATAAGATCTTCTGTGCCGCCAGTGTCAACGCTCTGGCGGACGTCACCGTCTATCTGATCCGGCAGTTGTACGGGCCGGCAGTCGCGAGCCATGTGGAGCGGAATTTTTCCCATGAGATCCGGCGCCCCTTCGAGGAAATTGCCTACTCGGAAGGCTCGGTGCGTCTGCATCCCGACGAAGAGATAGTACAGACCCAGACATGGCTGCGGGAGCACTGTAGTGAAGAGGTCCGTCTCAGTGAGGTCGCCAGTCGTTTCGATATGAGTGTGCGTTCTTTCAACCGCCGTTTCAAACTGGCGACGGGGCAGACTCCCCTGCAGTATCTGCAGCAGGTACGCGTGGATATGGCCCGGGAACTATTGCAGTCTAGCAATCTTTCGGTGAATGAAATTGCGGAGAAAGTAGGTTATCAAGATATGGGGCACTTCACCGCCCTGTTTAAGAAATTTCTGGCGACGACACCCAGCGACTACCGCACCACAGTGCGCGCCAAGTTATTTCGGGTAAACACCTGACCGCTGTACCCAGACGCGAAAACAACTGGCAGGCTGCTGAGGAATACTTCGCAGGCAACCCGCTGTACCAAATAGGGACCTTCGGGTTGCAGATCAAATCAGCGCCGCCCTAGAGGCGGCGCTGTGGAGGGGAAGGCACTCCGTCAGGCAGCGGAAGCACTCGCCGAGGACGCCTTGCGCTTTTGCTGAAGCAGTTTGTCCGAGGATGAGATATTCACTTTGCGCGGCTTCATGACCTCCGGGATCTCGCGTACCAGGTCAATATGCAACAGGCCATTTTCCAATTCGGCACCGATCACCTGCACATGGTCAGCGAGCTGGAAACGGCGTTCGAAGTTACGTGCGGCGATACCCCGATGCAGAAAATTCCGCTGATCGTCCTCTTCCGGTTTTCTGCCGCTCACGGTGAGTCGGTTCTGCTCCACCTGAATATCCAGTTCGGACTGTTCAAACCCCGCCACTGCCATAGAGATGCGATAATTGTCGTCTCCAGTCAATTCGATATTGTAGGGCGGGTAAGTCGGCTGGTTTTGCTCGCCGGTTGTCATTGCGTCGAGCAGTCGGGCCATGCGGTCAAAACCTATGGCGGAACGGTATAGTGGTGAAAAATCTAAGTTACGCATTGTCATATCCTCTATTCAGAGCAATATTGAAGTTCGCTCGTCGTGAAGACCGAGCCGGGCTGAGGGTGCAGCTCCGAATGAGCCTGCCTCCTCGTATATCTAGATAGGGTCGCGGGATTATTTTTCAACTGCGAAAGTAAACTTTTATGGCCAGCAGAAAAAAATCCATCGCACAGGACAACCAGCGACTGTTCATTGGTGTGCGCCCGGACAGTGATACCCAGCAGTTCCTGGATGGACTGGTTAGTCATGCGAAACGCACACTCGGCGCCGGGCGCAGCAGCCCCATTCGCTGGACCAGTCACACCAACCGCCATCTGACACTGGCTTTTTTAGGGGAGACCTCCGCCGATCTTGTCGCCGAAATCGAACAGCGGATGCAGGTAATTGCATCGGAGTTGCAGCGCTGCACAGGCAGGATCGCAGCCTTGCATCCATTCCCACAGCGCAAATCGCGGTTACTGGTGGCAGAGCTGCTGGGCAATCCCGATCTCGACCGTTTGCACCGGCGCTGTCGGCAGCTAATGATGGATATCGGGTTAAAGCCGGAAAGTGCGGTTTTCCGCCCCCACATCACCCTGGCGCGCAGCCCCAGGGGGTTCGCGGCAATGAAAGCCCAGGCGGTGGATTTTTCCGTGAATATTGGCAACCTGGTGCTCTATGAAAGCCTGATGGCGCCGGGCGGCAGTCAGTATCTGCCACTGATAGAGCTGCCCCTGTGCACCAGCGAACAACCCGGCGACCAGACGGATCTTTCACCATTGGTCTGATCGCCCGCCTGGAACGACCGGCGCCACAATCGCAATCGGCAATACACCGCCTATGCGTGCCCAGCAGGCTGATGCTCCGAACAGGGGTGTTCTGGCGGCAAGTCAAGCGTATAACTGCCTGATTTGCCGCGGACGGATCATCGATGCGGTTAATAAAAAAATCTGCCCGCTAATCCAGCTTGGACAGAACATACTCAGGGTACATCACCAGGCGCGGACGCGACGGCCTGCGCGCGTCGAAGATAAACACGTAAGGCTCACCCGCGTCATCGGCGGGTATGGTGCGGCGGAACTTCCACTTGCGGACTTTATAGGTTTGCCGGCCGGCCTCTACCGGTGCCACCAGGCGATACTGGTTGTGTCCCAGAAATTCAAATGGGATGGAGGCTCCTCCAATAAGTTTTAGTGTTAAGTCCGGGAAGCTTTGGTCCCCCCCACCCTCTCCCTCCAATACTTTTTGCAGACGGTCTTTCTCGCCCCGGACATAGGTCAGCATCTCCCCGTCGACTGTCCGTTCATGCTCGGGGGCAGGCGCAGGGGCCGGATCCGCAACGACCACTGGCGCGGGTATCTTCAATTCCTGCGTTAGGGCCGATCGATTATCAATCTCTTTGCGCCCCTTCGCCGCTTCAGCCCGGGCCAGCATTTCATTGGTCAACCGCTCGACTTTCCGCTCCTGGGCCACCATGCGCGCCCGGTCGTTGGTGGCGGCCTCCTGGGTAGCGCTGAGCCGATCCTGCAACTGCTGGTAATTGGACTGGATGATCTTCAGGCGGCGGTTGCGACTGTCCACACCGCGCTCGGCCATGGCAAAGCTGTGTTGGGCTTTGCGCAGTTGGCGTTCGGAATCAGAACTGTTCTGTAACTGGTGATCCCGTTCAGCCTTCTGCAAGTCCTGAGTACTTTGTTCAAAATTTAGCTGCACCGCGCTAACAGCCTGCTGTGCCTTTTCCAGCTTGTAGTCATAGGAAATCAATTCGTTTTCGATCTCCTCCACCTCAACCATGCGGTTTTCCAGTGTCTGCCCCATACGAGCCAGCCGGTTCTTCTCCGCCTCCAGGGACGCCTGTTCCTGGGCCGTGATGGGGCCAGCCGCCAACATCATCAAACCCGTCATCACAAGTGAGCAATGCCTCAATACCGCCATAGGAAAGAACCCGTTTCTCGATTTAATGTGTCTGTTGGGAGAATTGCGCTACAGCCGCCTTAACTTGCGGAGTCGGGTACTCCTCTCCGTCGTCTGGTCACGCCCAGCGTGATTCTACGCAGCCGTTCTGCGAGGGGCAATCTCCGCTATAGAAATAAGCCATCCCTCTACCGACTACCGGACTGCCGGGCGCCGGTTTTCTATACAGCTTCTGTCCCCTGAGCCCTATAGCGTGCAAAGCCACTGGAATGGCCAGTGGCGCATTTTTGATAAAATTTTGCGATCAGGGTGCTTGATTTTTTTGCGCGTGAGTGCATTATGGATAGCAGGGATAATCGCTGGAAACAGTGAATTTCCGACCCGGGCGTAAAACACCCCAGGCTGTTAAATCAGCAAGATTTAGTTGCGACACCGGCGTTACGGCAATTCAAGTGTAACCGCGACCCCTAAGGGCGCCCTACCTTCATTTAGCAAACCGCATCAGCGGCCTGCGAGGTTCCTTATAACCGGAGGTATTTGCCCATGAAATCAACGCCTTACGATAACATTGTGTTCCGCGATATCGATAAATCCGCCGCCCTGGCCAACACGATATCTAAAAAGTTGCATAAACTGGAACGTTATTGTGGCGACATCATACGAAGCCGTGTGGTTCTCGAAGCACCCCATCAGCACAAGCACAAAGGCAAACAGTTCAAGGCCTCTGTAGAGTTAGCCTTAAGCGGCAAGCCTGTGACCATCACCAGCGAAAGCGAATCCATCCATCGGGCGGTCAGCGGTGCCTTTGCCTCTGCCGAGCGCTGCCTGAAAGAGCGCGGTGAGCGCCGCAAGACGCTCCGCCATCAGGCTCTCAGCTCAAGTGAGGAAAATTGACGGCTGGTCAGCCGTCTACGCGGCAGTTATCTCCTGCCAGATCAACGTTATCTTAGGAAAGCGGAAGGCGGTGCGTCTGCATCGCCTGAATTATTTTGGCGGTCCGAAAATTCGCTGACATCAAACCGCTGAAAAGAACTTTGCCAGCAGCCCGATGCCTCCAACAAGACACTTCGAACCGCGAAACCAGCTTGCAACTGTTTGGATAGAGGATTTGCGGACACAGGTCGTAAACCCCGGATGCAAAATCCCCGCAGGGCTTTGCCGACAAACCGCCATTAACCCGGCGACTCAATAAGTCTTCAGGTTAATGTGGCGCAGGGATATGTCAGCGCATGGCAAAGGCTGGCACAAGCCTTCGAAAAGCAATTTAATCCGCGGAATTGCGCAGATTTTCAAAAGTGACAATCCAATGTTTGGGAGGCCATTAACTGGCTTGCCGGGTTAATCTTGAGATGGCGTACGCATGGTCACAAATTCCTCAGCAGCAGTCGGGTGAATACCGATGGTCCTATCAAAAGTCTCCTTGGTCGCCCCGGCTTTTAGCGCAACTGCCATACCCTGGATAATTTCACCCGCTTCCGGCCCCACCATATGAACGCCCAGGACTTTGTCGTTACGGGAGTCAACAATCATCTTCATCAGCGTTCTCTCGTCCCGCCCGCTCACTGAGTGGCGCATCGGTTTGAACTCTGATTTGTATACGTGCACTGAAATCCCCTCGTCGCGGGCCTCCTCTTCCGTGAGTCCAACGGTGCCGATGTTGGGCTGACAGAAAACCGCAGTGGGAATATAGTTGTAATCCATCTCGGCAGCGCGCCCGCTCTGCCAGTGCTTGACCAGAGCCATGGCTTCAGCCAGGGCCACTGGCGTTAACTGTGGCCCACCGCTAACATCCCCCAGGGCGTAGATCGATGGCACACTGGTGCGGAAACTGTCGTCCACGGAAATAGTCCCGTCCGCTCGGGTAGCCACCCCCAGTGCCTCCAGACCCAGGCCGACGGTATTCGGCCTGCGCCCGGTTGCGTACAAAACGGCATCCACTTTCAGGGGCTCCTCCGACTTCATTGCTACCAGCAAGCTGCCATCCGGCTGTTTTTCAATGGATCTGATCTCACTGTTGAAATGTAACTGAACGCCCTTCTTTGCCACTTCGTCTCTTACGAAGCTGCGTATGTCGTAATCAAAGCCGCGCAAAAACAGATCCCGGCGATAGGAAAGGTGTGTTTCCGCACCCAGGCCGGCGAAGATACCGGCAAATTCAACCGCTATATAGCCCCCCCCAACCACAAGTACCCGCCGTGGAAATTCGGCTAATGAGAATACCTCATTGGAAGTAATCACATGTTCACGCCCGGGAAATTCCGGAACGAAAGGCCACCCACCCGTCGCCACCAGAATGCGCTCGGCGGAATAGCGCATTTCGTGGACCGTCACCTGATGCGGCCCTTCGATAGAGGCCCGTCCATCAATCACCTGTACCCCCGAACCAGCCAGCAGGTCGCGGTATATCCCATTTAGCCGCGCTATTTCCCTGGCGTTGTTATCGCGCAGAGTCTGCCAGTGAAAATCCGGCCGTTCCGATTGCCATCCGTAGGCGCGGGCATCCGCAAAGGACTCACTGTAACCGCTGGCGTACACAAAAAGTTTTTTCGGCACACAGCCCACGTTCACGCAGGTACCCCCCATGTAGCGATCCTCCGCCACCGCAACCCGCATGCCCGCCGCAGCCGCCATGCGCGCGGCGCGCACTCCGCCGGACCCGGCACCAATGACAAACACATCAAAATCAAATTCGCTCAAGACAAACTCCCTAGCATCCACTATCAATCCCGGACACAATCAATACTTTAACGCCTGTCCAGCCTTTGCTGCTCAAAAAGGCTTTCCAGCAGCCTGCCAGTCACCGGCCACTCAACAAGTCACACCGGCTTGCAGCCGGTAGCAGTACCATCCGTACCGCAGTTATCAGAAAATCCCTCCAGCTGACACTTGGTCCCAGCTAGCCGCCCTTTCCACCCCGGCCAGTTACGACATAGGGACGGCAAAGCAAATCACCGCCCTAACGGGCTGTTGAAAAAGTGTATTTCAACAGCCTGCTGTCCCAAACAGGGATGTTCGAGCCGCAAATCAAGCATGTAACTGCTTGATTTGTCGTGGAGGGTTTGCGGACATGCGCCGCAGGCCCGGGTTGAGGAAAGCCAGGGAGGACTTTTTCAACAACCTGCTAGAGGACAGTCGCTCCAACCTCGGAAGCCACACTTGTTTGTTGGCATCTGGCAGACAAGCAATTGGCACAAAATTGACAATAATGACCGACTATCCATTGACATCCACGACAGCTTCTTATATTCATGTGACGACCGTCACAGGAAGCCATACGGAAATAACTATAAGGCTGAGAGCAATGAACACCTCCAACACAACAACCTTTCAGCGACTGCTGCCTCTGCTATGCCTACTGCTGGCGAGCAGTGTCGCCAACGCAAAAACTCACCCGTCGTACCTGACCCCAAAATACTGCGAAAGCCTTACGGAGCAGTTCGTCGATAACGGCATGCGCAGCCTCGGCAAGTACGTAAACGATAACTTTCAACCCGAGTTTACGGGTGGTATCCGCAACACCATCGATTTTCTCGAGAAGCGTTCTTCGTGGTTGTCCGAATGCAACGACTATCTGCTCGACACCCACAACAGCAGTGTATTTTATAGCGCAACTCTGACACGCGAGATTTTCGCGGCCATGGAAGCCCTGGCCAAAGAGCTGCAGCATGTGCGCGAGGGCGTGGAATATACAGATGACTCCGGCAACAACAACCCCAAGCCGGTCATCAAGAGCCGCTTCGACACCCTTGCAAAGCTGGTGGACCAACACCACACACAGATACTGCTGCGCAAACAGTTCCAGTAACACCGCCTCGGGCGATAGCTATACCGCCCCCGCAGTTATTGCGGCCCCACCCCACTGGCTAAACGCACCAGGCATTACCCCTGGGCGCGCAACTGCAGGGGCCACTGGGCTTCCAGCAGCCGCGGCAGCTTACCGCTACTTTTCCTCGCGCGCCTGGCTGGAGTGCTCCGCTCCCCGCCCCAGGCCCCCGGTGAACAAACCATCTGCCGGCCCGGACTGTCCCAGCAGGCGTTCCTTTAGGCTGCTGGCGATGCGCTTTGTCAGTGTCCCCAAGCGGGGACTGCGTTTGTCTGCAAATGGAATCGGCCGGCAACTGTGCATTGAAGCCAGCCCTATCCGCGCCATAAACAAACTGGCACCCATTCCCTGTCCCAGGCGTGCAGAAACCGTATTCAATACGCTGTCACCCACCAGTTCCGGCCACAGTTCGCTCACCGCATATTCACTGACTCCGCTGTAGGCCACCAGCGCAAGCACTTTTTTAAACAGGCGCCAGCGCACTACCACAGAGGGCCGCACACCGTAAATCTGCCCCACGTCATCGATAAGTCGAAACGACTGCCGCAGTGCCACCAGTATGTCCAGGGTGGCGAAGGGGCTGAGTCCGACCAAGGCGCCCGTGGTGGTGGCATGGTGCACAATTCGGCGCAACGCCTCCTGGTCCAGGGCTTCTACAAAGGCCACTTCCAGGTGTTGCAGCAGTTCCGCACTGTCGTAATAATCCGGCGTCTCCTGCAGCACACGGCCCAGTAGGGCCCCCTGAGGCTTACCGGAAAAGTGCAGTTGCAACTGGTGGCGAAAGGGTGCCACCAGATCGCCACTGCGACAATCGCGCAGCTCCGCAGCCATCTCCTGTGTCTGCCGCAGCTTTCGCAGCGGCCAACCTGCGCGAAAGTACTCCCATATTGCACTCACTATGGTCGCGCCAAGTAGAGCAATTGTTACGCCGGCCAGAGCGCCCAGGAGCCAGTGCCGATCGGCAGCCCACACAAACAGTTGACGCAACTCCCAGGCCACAGCGCCAGCGGCGAGACCCAGGGCGGCCCACAACGCCGGTTTCCACAGGCGCAAGCGAAAAAATGGCAGCCGTAGTTCCGAATAGGAAATCCGCCCGGGCAGGGATTCACCGGTGGTGATAGAACCCGGTAGTGCCTGTCCCTCCTCCTCCAGCGGCTCCACACGGGTGGCATCCCTCGTAGGCGCGGTGGGCTCGGGCTCGTCCAGGGGCTGGACCCGGGTCTGGTGACGCCGGTGCTTGCCGTTCATCAGACTTTATCTCCCAAAATCAGGTTCAGCAGAGAATCAATACGGATGTGGGGAATGGTTCCCCCGGATGCCATACCAACTGGGGGCCGCAGTTGGGGCGGCGCCGCATCGGCGTAATGCCCCCAACCCTCACCCTCTGCGGGCAGCTGGGAAAAGATTTCCGCATTTTCAAACCCCAGATAGCGCCCCTGCAGGTCGTGCCCTACCAGCATTCGCCGGCCGTTTCTCTGGCTTTCTCGAGAGCAGCGTACCGCCGCTATGGCCTCACAGAAAAGAGGCAGTCCCCGGTACCGCGCGTCCGCGAAAGCCAGTTGCAACTGTTGCCCCAACAGCTGGCGCAGGGCATCGTGGTCGGCCGCCAGCACCTGATCCACTTTTGTCGCGGCAAACACAAGCCTGTCGATTCTGGGTCGCCAGAGTTTGCGCAGCAGCCCGCCGCTACCGTAGCGAAAAGTATCGGCGATATGGCCAAACGCCGCCCGCATATCGTCCAGGGCCTCTTCGCCCGCGTAGAGGGTGCCGATCATATCGACCAGCACCAGTTGCCGGTCCAGATGGCGAAAATGGCTTTCGACAAATGGCGCTACCTGCTCGCGGACGTAATTTTGGTAACGATCCGCCAGATAGCCATAGGTGGAGTCCGCGGGCAGGGCGTCCAGGTCAACTTGACCTTTCCCGCGCAAATCGAGCAGGGGCAGCACACCGTAGGGTTCAGTATCCAGCAATGCGCGCCCGGGTTGCAGGTAGCTCAACTTGCGCTGGCTGCGGCAGTCGAGCAGAAACTGGCGATAGTCCTGCCACAGCTGATCGAGATAACCTGGATCCGCCACACTATCCGGCGACAGAGCGGACAGCCGGGCGACCAGTTGCGGGGCCAGGTCCAGCCGGGCACCGGCACCGACAATATGCGACTGGTGGTGACACCAGTCACTGTAGCCCATGCCGAGCAGCGGTAGATCCATCAGCCACTCGCCGGGATAGTCACGTAATTCGAGGACCAGGGTTTTGCGGCCGTCGCGACCCAACCGGCGGCGCTGGCGCAGGTAGATATGTAACTCCACCGCCGAGACCGCGCGAGTGCCACTGGGCCATTGGGGGGGATCCGCCAGCAGGGCATTGAGACAGTCGCGGTAATTGAACATCGGCAGGCCCGAAGCCAGCGCCGGTTTGATTTCAGCCCCCAGCAAATCGCCGTTCAACGCCGGTGCAAAACCCGGCAGTTGGGCCCTGTCCGGGTGACTCAACTGGTAGATAAGGCTGGCCAGCAGCGTAGACTTGCCGGCTCCACTGAGGCCGGTAATGCCAATGCACAGCCGGCGGTCGAGCAGGCGCTCTGCTGCCCAATGCGATTTATCCTGCGTCTGTTTGCCCCAGCGCCGCAGCTGCTCACTGAGCCGAGCAATGCGTTTTTCACCTTGTCTGAGGACATCTCCGGCTTTCGCCCGCCCGCTCCTACTCATCTGCTAGTCCGTCTCTACACCCTGCCGACGGACCTGGCCGCAGCGATACCAAAACAATCCCCGGAAGGTTTTGCCAACAGTGGAGCCAACTGCACCCAGATCCTCAATCCACCAGTGCCACATCCCCCGACCCCATGACAGAGAATGACTGCTGCCCTGGGTTGCGCAAAACGATATCACCGGACCCCATCACAGAGCCGGTCGCCTTGTCAGACAGCAGGTTGCGGCCGATAAAGTCTCCAGAACCCATCACGCTGACCGCCAGCTTGGACACACGACCGTTGATCAGCATGTCCCCGGACCCCTTGATCCGCGCCGCCAATGACTCGCCGGCATAGCTGTCCAGGCGCAGGTCCCCGGAACCCGTGATCGCCGTTTCGCCACTCACCGCCAACACGGTTCCCAGCGTCAGGTCCCCGGAACCCGTGATAGCGGCCAGCAGCGATTCGGCGGCCAACTTGTCCACCTCCAGGTCACCGGAGCCCGTTACCCGCAATTCCAACTCTTTGCTTTCGATGGTGTCCGCCCGCGCCTCTCCCGGGCCGCTCACCAGGATGGCGGAGATCTGCGGCAGTGTTACCTTGAATTCCACCTTGTGGTCGTCGATAACCGTCAGCACACCGAAGAAACGCTTGCGTTTCGACGTCACTCCCAGTTCAAGGGTGTCGCCGCGCACCTCTGCGTGGGCGTACTGTATGGCCTCGGCCGGCCCCGTCGCCACCACCTCGAAGTTGTCCCCCTGGGTGATCTCCAGGCTGGACGCCCCCTCCAGGACCACTCGCTCAAAACCCTGCAGGGGAAACTTGCGGGTGGTCTCGTCCTCTGCCAGACAGGCGGCACTCAAAACGCCGCTTGCCACCGCCAGGGCTACAACCATATAGGTATATACAGATTTCGGGACCATGATCTCATCTCGCTCCAGTTGTTCTAATCTTCCGCTTTGACGCCGCCAGGCTCCCTGCCAGATGCAGCGGGGAGAAAATCACTGTGTGGCTGCCGGCGTCCATCCGCAGGTAGCGGTCAAACCGGCAACCCCGTCACGGCGTCTTTGGTGTCTGTCGAACTGGTCCGGGAACTGCGGAGACGTCGGTGCATTCAGGCGCAATCGGACTCAGGACAACCCATTTCCCGCAACGCCGCACGTATCTTATCCGCCTCGGCGGCCAACTGCTCAGCCTCCGCCGGCTGTTGCAGGGAGAAATCCAGATCTGTCAGGGCATCCACCGGGATAAGGTGGATATGGGTATGAGGCACCTCCAAGCCCGCTACCATGACCCCCACACGCGCTGGTGCATAGACCGCCTTCAGTCCCTTGGCAACCTTCTGTGCCACTTGCATCAGATGGGCGGCCAGTGCCGGCGGCACATCGTCCCAATGATCCACCTCCTGTACCGGGATCACCAGGCAGTGCCCGGGCTTGATGGGAGATATTGTCATGATCGCCACTGCCTGCTCATCCCGCCACAAGAAATGACCAGGTAGTTCGCGGTTTATAATTTTGGTAAATACACTCGACATGCAGACCTCACCGTCAAACCGGCGCTCCCACCGGCAAGTTATTCAAGTTATCGCAGCACCCATTCTAACATTTTCACTGGATTTCTCCGCCTCTCCGGCAACTGGGCCTGTCCGGGTTGGCCGCCAGTCCCACGACTTCCGGGGATCGGATAACAACCCGAGGAACAAAATGACATTTTCCACTTTCCCCGTTGGCAGCGCCAAGTGAATGCCTTAGGCTCCCCATACATAAAACGCAAAGCATCACCACCAGCCCCTGGGTTGTCAAAAAAAGCCGGAAAATAGGGCTGGAAGGGAATGTGCGCAGTACGCATATTTTTCTGTGGGGGGGGATCAATCGTGAATAATCTGTTGGATCAGGTTGGCGGGACTCAGGTCGTCAACCAGACGGTGAAGGAATTTTTTCAGGTGATTGGCCGCCAGTGCACTGAACTCGAATTCGCCGACTACTGCAAGCAGTGCAATCGCCAGGCCCAGTTCGTCAACCACGCCCTGTCGCCACAACCCGAACCGGTGCGCCTGAGCCGCGCCAGCTTTCTGGCCCGGGGGCTCAACCCCCCTCTGTTTGAAGCCCTGCTGGAATACCTGGAGGGGCGGCTGATAGAGTTGGGCTTTACCTGTGAGCTGAGTTCGGGCCTGGTGGAAACTACCGACGAGCTGTTCCGCCGTTGCGATCAAAGACTCCCGGCGGCCTGTTAGCGCCCGGCGCGGGCCCCAGTCCCGGCTGAAGCAATCTTGCTAGCCGGACAACCGCCCCATACAATGGACCCTTGCGGTCTTGTTCTATCTGCCTCTATATTGCACAAAGCAAGCGCCATTCCATCCACCGACTTCTTCCCCTGAGCAACCCATGAAAATTGCCCACCACTCGGTAGTGGAGATTCACTACTTACTGAAAGATGCCGAAGGCACCCTGATCGATTCCTCCGCCGAAGGCGAACCCCTCACCTACCTACAGGGAGCTGGCAATATCATACCGGGCCTGGAGAGGGAAATGCTCGACAAGTCGGCGGGGGACAAATTTTCCGCAGTCATCCAGCCGGAGCAGGGCTATGGCGCACGGAACCCGGAACTGATCCAGACTCTGCCGCGGGACGCCTTTGGCGATGTCGAGGAACTGAAGGTGGGCATGGCCTTCCACGCGCAGAGCACCGGGGGGGATCCCATCGAGGTGGAGATCATTGATATCGACGGCGACGATGTCACCATCGACGGCAACCATCCGCTGGCCGGAGTGGAGCTACACTTCGAGATCCAGGTGGTTTCCGTACGGGAAGCCACCGCCGATGAGATCAGCGGCGGGCACATCCACTGAGCCAGCGG
The DNA here is from genome assembly GCF_040742695.1 of Microbulbifer discodermiae. Lineage (NCBI taxonomy): Bacteria > Pseudomonadati > Pseudomonadota > Gammaproteobacteria > Cellvibrionales > Microbulbiferaceae > Microbulbifer > Microbulbifer discodermiae. The sequence continues at coordinate 107,068 of NZ_JBFLAB010000004.1, forward strand.
CCAGACAGAATCTCCGCAGCCCCCTGGACCCCATAGCCCGGTCACAGATGGCGAACTATTGCAGAAGCCGTAGAACACCCATGCCACAGGAGATTCCAGACCACATTATCCTATTCGACAGCCTCTGTAATCTGTGTAATGGCTGGAGCCGGTTCGTACTGGAGCGCGACGAACGCGCTCTGTTCACCCTGTGCCGGGTACAATCCGCCGCCGGCCAGGAATTGCTGGAACACCTGGGCCTGCCCCTCGACACCTTTGAAACGGTCATCTATCTGCGCACCGGGCCGGCGGGAATACAACAGTATCACCGCAGCGATGCCGCACTGCGCATCTTTGCCCAACTGCCGATGCCCTGGCGTCTTTTGGCATTGACACGCATAATTCCGCGCTTTCTGCGCGACTGGATCTACGACCTTATAGCCCGCAATCGCTATCGGCTGTTTGGCCGCGGCGCCAGCTGTCGATTGCCATCCGCAACGGAGCGCCACCGATTTCTGGAACAATTCCCCCATGAGTTCAACTGAACAATACTCGCAACGCTTTGGCGGTATCACCCGCCTTTATGGACGCGGCACACTGGAGAAACTGCAGACTGCCCACTGCGTGATTATCGGGATAGGCGGCGTGGGTAGTTGGAGCGCCGAAGCGCTCGCCCGCTCGGGAGTCGGCCAAATTTCCCTGATCGACCTCGACGATGTCTGTATCACCAACACCAACCGCCAGAGTCATGCTCTGCTCAACACCATCGGCGAGCCCAAAGTAACGGTGATGGCCGAGCGCCTGCGACAGATTAATCCGCAAATTCAGCTACAGGTTCACCAGGATTTCATCGCCAGCGACAATTTCGCGCAGCTGCTGGACCCGGCACGGATGCCCATCGACATAGTCCTCGACGCCACCGATACGGCGCGGGTCAAAGCGGCCCTGGCCGCCTACTGCAAGGCGCGCAAACTGCGCCTGATTACCGTGGGCTCCGCCGGCGGCAAGCGGGATCCAAGCCGCATCGGCTGCGCCGACCTGGGCCGCACCATCAACGACCCCATGCTGGCCAAGATGCGCCAGCACCTATATAGCCAGCATAATTTTCACAAGTCGCGCCGACGCCTGTTTGGTATCGATGCCATTTTTTCAACAGAACCCATGGCCTACCCGCAACCGGACGGCCAGGTCAGTCAGCGCAAGACCACAATGCAAGGCGGGGTGAAGCTCGATTGCAGCAATGGATTCGGGGCGGCCACCATGGTCACCGGTACCTTCGGCTTCCACGCCGCTGCGCAGGTGGTAAAACGCCTGCTATCTCAAGGCTGATCGTCTTCCAAACAGGACATGGCCCTTTGCAGCAGGGCGTAAAACCCATTGCTGCGCGACTGGCTGAGGTGCTGCTGCAAGCCGAGATCCACAAACACCCGACGCACATCCGTGGCGGCGATCTGCTCTGCGGTACAGCCGTCAATTTGTGCCAGCAGCAAGGCACCCAGTCCCTTGACTACACGGCTGTCGCTATCGAGGGCGAAGTGATGTCGCCCGTCGCAGATGCGGTGGGCCAGCCACACCTCCGACGCGCAGCCGCGCACCAAATTTTGTGCGCGACGGATCTGCGGCTTGGGTGCAATGGCCCTGCTCCAGCGTATTAGTTCCCGGTAGCGATCCTGCCAATTGCGCTGTGACGCCAACTGCTCCAACTGCAGAGCCGAAAGGTCGTCGCTTATCCAGCCCTCCCCAGAGAAAGGCACCGGCCCGGCCGGCTCCGGTGCGACCCAGGAAGTGGGCAGGAAGTCCTCCACCGCCTGCAGAAAAGTCTCGATATCCCCGGGTGTGTTGTAAGCGGCTAGGGATGCGCGCAGGGTGGCGGTCTCACCCCCGGCGCGCAGCAGCGGCTGCGCGCAGTGGTGCCCAACGCGCACTGCAATATCCCGTCCGTCGAGCCAGTGCATTAGATCGGCAACCCCACCCTTCTGTGGCGCACAGGTGAGGATACCCAGATTGTGTTGTGGCTGACTGATCAAACGCAGCCCTGGCAACGCCGCCACCTCCCGGTGCAGGCAACGCAGCAGTTCCTGTTCGTGGGCCGCCATCGCAGCCCGGTCCTGTGCCGCCAGAAAATCCAACGCCGCGCCCAGCCCCGCAATCGCCGCCAGCGAAGCAGTGCCCGCTTCGAACTTGTGCGGCAGCTCCGCGAAGCGGCTGTGGAACAGTCCCACTTCCGCGATCATTTCCCCCCCGCCCTGCCAGGGGGGCATCGCCTCCAGTAGTTCCCGGCGGCCGTAGAGCAATCCGATTCCCGATGGACCATAAAATTTGTGCGCCGAGCATACCAAGAAGTCGCAGCCCAGCCGCTGCACATCCAGCGGCTCATGGGCCGCCAACTGGGCGCCGTCAACGATCCAGTGCAAGTCGCGACCGCGCAGTAATTTCCCGATCGCATCGAGATCCGGACGCAGTCCCAACGCATTGGAACCACCGGTAATCGACACCACCCGGGTAAGATCCGTAAGCGCCTCCTCCAGCCGGTCGAACTGGGGTACTCCCGCCGTGTCGGGCACATAGCGCAGTTTTAGCCCATAGCGCTCGGCCATCATCTGCCAGGGGACGATATTCGCGTGGTGTTCAGCGGTTGACAGCAGAATTTCATCACCGGCCTGCAGGTCGCTGCAGAGGCAGTTGGCAAGCAGATTCAACGCCTCGGTGGCGCCGCGACAGAAAACCATTTCCAGGGGGCTGCGGGCATTGCAAAATGCGGCCGCCTGGCGACGCACACGCTCCGTCATCTCTGTTGCCCGCCGGGCCAGTCGATGACTGGATCTGTGGGTATTGGCGTTGCTGTGCAGATAGAAATCCTGCAGCGCGTCGATGACTATCTGGGGCTTATGGGTTGTAGCGGCGTTATCGAGATATACTAGCTGCCGGTTTTCCCGCTGCGTAAACAAGGGAAACTGCCGTTTGAATCCGGAGGCGGAAAAGCTGGTAAAAGTCATAGTGAGAACAGCAACCGTGTATTTTCCCGTGTGCGTGCGGCCACCTCTTCCGCACTCACCCCGCGCAATTCCGCCAACAGCCCCGCGGTGACTGGCAGGTATTCCGGGCTGTTGCGCTCCCCCTGACGCCCCCGCAGTGGCATATCCGGGGCGTCACTCTCCAGCAATAGGCTTTCCAGGGGCAGTTCCACAACCGCCCGCCGCGTTTTTGCCGCCCTTGGGTAACTGATGGTGCCGCCAATTCCCAGGCGAAACCCCATCGCCCAATACCGGCGGGCCAGTTCCACATCGCCGCTGAAAGCGTGGATCACACCGCCGCGGCCGAGGCGGAAGCCTTTCAGCAGCCGCAGGAGCTCACTGTGGGCCTTGCGCACATGGAGAATCACCGGCAACCCCAGCTCGGCGGCGACCGTCAGGTGTATACGCAGGACGTCCAGCTGGCGTTCAAAGGGTGTTTCTATCAGCTTGTCGAGACCGCACTCGCCAATCGCGACAAAGCGGCCCTGCTCTGCACACTCGCACAGCGCTTGCTGCAATTGGGCATCGGTCTGTTGCAGGCCGGAGATCCACCAGGGATGCACCCCCACAGCAGCATGCCAGCCGGGCTCCCGGCAAACCAGCGCTGCCAGTGACTCCCACTGCCTCACCTCCACACCTGGAATAATCAGCTGCTCCACCCCGACGGCGCGGCACCGCTGCCAGACGGCATCGCGATCACTGGTAAAGTCGTCAAAGTCGAAGTGGCAGTGGCTATCGATCAGTAGCATCGGATTAAGTGCAGGGCTAACTCCGGGATCTTAGTTAAGGGCTTGCGCCAGCCTCCCCCGACGGCGGCATACTTGTACCACCTTAGCCCAGTAATGCGCCGCTAGATTGGGGGTACAGAAAAGCGGTGACGAACCCTAGCCGCCGGAGCCGTGGACGCCTGTTCGCACCAGTGCTGAACAGGCGCTGGCCTGCAGTCATTGAGCCACAGTGCGAAAACAGCGGCTGCCGCTATCTCAGAGCGACGCTGTGTGCCCCGCCTCCACACTGCGGAGAGCGGCGAGATCCTTGACCCACAGGATATCAGTCGGCGCCACCCGGGTACCGACGGTCGTTGCCAGCGTAGCCGTAAGCTGCTGTAACTTGTCGTCACCGTCGGCGGACACCTCAAGGGGTACCTGCTCCCACAGCTGCCCATCCTGGTCGATCACCTGACGGCTGTCATTGGTATCCACAGCACCCAGATGGCGGTCAATGGCCGATGATCCCCCCGCGGGCAGATAGATGGTTCCGGAGGTGAAGTCCACCGCGAAAGCCACCACACCGGGCAGAATACCGAACAACAACGCGGCGCCGTCGAGAATCACCACCACCGGATCGACACGGCCGCCCTCCTGCCCCTTGCGCTCCGGATACAGGAAATAACCACAGGCGGTCAGATTCGCGGTCAGGGCCAGGACGCAGCCGGCGGCAAGGCCGCGTTTAACCAGTTTACTATTCATGGTAACTCTCTCTGTCTCGTTATTGCGCAGGGGCTCTGGCCCCCATGGCCTGCAAGCTTACCGAATGACACACAGCGCCGGAAGTGGCACGGAGAGGAACATGTGTGGCGCAGATCCCAAAGTGAAGCAGATTCTCTCGAACCACCCCAGGTACTCTGCTATGGTTGGCGATTATTTAGTCACCTGAGAGGGGGGGGGAATCCCTATGCTGCGCCATACTCTACACCGACAGGCGCTCTGTGCGCTGCTCCTGGTTGCGCTGGTTGCCGGCGGCTGCGCCGCACCGGGACAAACCCGCAATGAAAAACGCCAGTATATAGACAATACGGAACGGCAGGTGCTAAGCGAGCTATACCGGCTGAAGCCGGATCTGCGCGCCGACGTGGCCAGTGCACCGGGCTATGCGGTATTTAGCAATATAAACATTAATCTGCTGCTGGCCAGCGCCTCCAGCGGGTACGGAGTGGCCGTCGACCGTCGCTCGGGGGCACGCACCTATATGAAAATGCACGAACTGGGTGTGGGCCTTGGTTTTGGTGTCAAAGATTTTCGCGCCCTGTTTCTGTTTGAATCCCCCGAGGTCATGCGGCGTTTCGTCGACAGCGGCTGGTCATTTGGCGGCCATGCGGATGCGGCTGCCAAGGCACAGGACAAGGGGGCGGCAGTCGCTGCCGAAGTGGTGCTGGATGGCATGCGCGTATACCAGTTGACGGAGAGTGGCATCGCCCTGCAGGCCACCCTCAAGGGAACCAAATTCTCGCGGGATCCGGAGTTGAATTAAACTTGGCGCCTATCCCGGCAAAAGCCATTGAAAGTCATTCATTCCGGCGCCAATCTGGTGTGTCCTGTGTCCGGCCGCGGGTACCGCGGCCTAAACTGTAACCAGCACCAGCCGCGAGTGGTAAAGGAGCGGTACGCAATTTCTGTCGGTGCGGGTTGCGCGCCAGTGATCGGGTCAGGCAGATAGCAGTCGTCGGGCCGCGACACCGGAAATTCCAGGGAGCTGTAGTCGCGGCAGGTGCCGCCAGGGATAGGCCAGAGCACGGTATCGGTAGCGGTACCGTGCTTTTTTATTGACCGCGCACCAGCCCCCATCTCAGCGGCCGGCCCCGGCCATAACCCCCTGAAAAATTTTGCCGCTCGCTGTATGCTCCCGCAACCAATAACAGCGGAGCCTTTCCATGCACATAACCTCTGCTTTTGACGGCGGCAACATCACTCTCGTCAACGCCGACAGCAGCCCGATCGAGCTGGCCATCCGCCAGGACAACAACTCCGACTTTTACCAGTGGTTTTACTTCCGCCTGGAAGGCCGGGTGGGCGACAGCTACCCACTGCGCTTCGTCAACGCCGGCAAGGCGGCCTATCCGGCAGGATGGGACAACTATCGCGTCTGCGCCTCCTACGACCGCGACCACTGGTTTCGCCTGGATGCGCACTACGACGGTCAATGCCTCGACTTCACTGTCGATCTGGAGCAACCCAGCGTCTATCTGGCTTATTTCGCGCCCTACTCCTGGGAGCGTCACCTGAACTTACTGGCCTGGGCCCAGGGCCACGACCAGGTCCAACTGGAGACACTCGGGCAGACCCTGGACGGCCGCGACATGAGCCTGCTCACAATCGGCGATGCCGCGACGGCGAAACACCGCGTGTGGATGATCGCCCGTCAACACCCTGGCGAAACCATGGCCGAGTGGTTTGTGGAGGGATTTTTGGAATCTCTGCTGGATCCGGCCAATCCAGGGGCGCGGCAACTGCTGGCGGACACGGTATTTTACCTGGTGCCCAATATGAATCCCGACGGCAGTGTACGCGGTCACCTGCGCACCAATGCGGTGGGCGCAAACCTCAATCGCGAATGGTCGAACCCGACCATGGAGCGCAGCCCCGAAGTGTATCTGGTGCGCCAGAGAATGCTTCAGGTCGGCGGCGACATCTTTCTCGATATCCACGGTGACGAGGCGCTGCCGGTCAATTTTGTCGCTGCCTGCGAAGGTATCCCGGGCTACGATGCGCGTCACGCCGAACTGGAACAACGCTTCAAGCAGGCCTTTGTAGCCGTAAGTCCGGACTTCCAGACAGGGCGCGGCTACGAACTGGATAAGCCCGGCGAAGCCAATATGACGGTGGGCACCAACTGGTGCGGACACCAGTTCCGCACCCTGGCGCTGACCCTGGAAATGCCCTTCAAGGATAATGACGAGCTGCCGGACACTGGCGAGGGCTGGTCACCGGACCGCTGTCGGCAGCTGGCGCAGGACATACTCTTTCCCATCCGCGAGACACTGGCCCATATGGATAGCGGCCGGAATCCGGTCGACACCCCCGCCTGACCTCGGGCACCGGCGGCGCAGTTTTTTTGACTGTGCCCGGTGCCGATTTCAGTACAGAATGCTTCGGCCCCCGGCGCCCTTTTTGCTAGCTTAGTCATCCGGCAATCCGGGTCCTTTCCCGGCCACCGAATTGCCGCCCTCGAGATAACCGGCGCAACTGCATGGCGCAGCTTGTATTCCGGGGGCCGGTGCCACCCTGCAACCGCTGGCGGCACCACTCTGAGCCACATTGACCCCGAGCCGCTTCGGCCTGCGGTGCAAACGTGCAAAAGAATAGACAGTTACAGGAAACTCCTATGCAGATACCAACCCTATGGCGCAACCTCTGCTTTGGCGCTATTGCCACAGGCGCTCTGACCGCCTGCGGCACAGCGTCGGCGCCTCAAGATGATTCCGCAGTGGCGGGAAAGGGCCAGCAGACCGGCAGCGCTCCCGATTCCGCCCAGTTGGAAACCATGGCCGCCGACCTGCACAAGCATGTAAAGGTACTGGCCTCCGATGAGTTTGAGGGCCGTGCCCCAGCCTCCCGGGGAGAGGAATTGACCGTCAACTATCTGGCGGAGCAGTTCGCAGCAGCGGGGCTGCAGCCCGGCGCCACAGATGGTGAGGGTCGGCCGAGCTGGTTCCAGCAGGTGCCGGTGGTGGAAATGCAGATCAATTCCAGCCCGTTGACCGTAACCGGTAACGGCTTCAGGAAAGAACTGCAGCCGCTGACCGATATGGTCACCTTCACCCAGCGACAGACACCGGCGTCAGCGCTGGACCACAGCGAACTGGTGTTTGTGGGCTACGGCATTGTGGCGCCAGAGAACGACTGGAATGACTACGCCGGTGTCGACATGGCCGGCAAGACGGCGGTGATCCTGGTCAACGATCCGGGCTACGCCACCCAGGACAAGGCGCTGTTCAACGGCAACGCCATGACCTATTACGGCCGCTGGAGCTACAAATTCGAAGAGGCAGCGCGCCAGGGTGCCGACGGCGCCATCATTATTCATGAAACCGGTGCGGCCGGTTATCCGTGGGAAGTGGTCAGTGGCAGCTGGTCCGGGGCCCAGATCAGTCTGGCGGCGGAGGACAAGAACCGGGATCGCGTAGCTGTCGAAGCCTGGATGACCGGCGCCGCAGCGCAGGACATCTTTGCCGCGGCGGGACTGGATCTGGCCACTGAGATGGAGGCGGCCAAAACCCGTGGCTTCGTCGCCAAACCCCTTGGCCTGAACGCCAGCGTCCAACTGCAAAACAGCCTGCGTCACTCCGACTCCCGCAACGTGGTGGCGAAGCTGCCGGGTAAAACCCACCCGGACGAGGCGGTGATCTACACCGCACACTGGGATCATCTGGGTATCAATGAAAACACTGCCGGCGAAGACCATATCTTCAACGGCGCGGTGGACAATGCCACGGGCACCGCCGGGCTGCTGGCGATGGCGCGCCAGATTGCCGGCATGGACAGTCGGCCGCAACGCTCAATGCTGTTCGTAGCGGTCACCGCAGAGGAATCGGGTCTGCTGGGATCCAAGTACTATGCGGAACACCCGGTGGTGCCGCTGGAAAAAACTGTGGCCGGAATCAATTTCGATGCCATGGGTGTGCTGGGCCCCATGCGCGACGTGATCGTGGTGGGATACGGCAACAGTGAACTGGAACCCCTGCTGGCGGGGGTAGCGCGGGAACAGGACCGCTATCTGTCGCCGGAGGACCATCCGGAGCGCGGATATTACTATCGCTCCGACCACTTCAGCCTGGCCAAGAAAGGTGTACCCATGCTGTACTTCGACTCGGGTACGGACAGTTTCGACCACAGCCGTGCCTGGGCCCAGCAACAGGGCGAAAACTACACCGCCCATGCCTACCATAAACCCGCGGACGAATACGATCCGAATTGGGATCTGAATGGCGCGGCCATGGACCTGCAACTGGGTATGCGGCTCGGCTTGCAACTGGCCAACAGCCGCACCTGGCCCAATTGGTATCAGGGGAACGAATTTCGCGCAATTCGCGATGCAAGTGCCGAGGTGCGTCGATAAAGCGCGACAGACAAACCCGGCCGCTCCCCGGCGGCCGCCAAACTGCCCCGTCCACATCAGTGGTGGGGCAGTATGTCATCCCGCCCCGATTTTACGCGGCTTCTGGCGGGACCACTCGGTTTCTTCAGCTTTTTACCGCACCCCCAATCCCGCGTTAGCCGGGCTAGGGCCCGTTGGCACTAAACAGGCTGACCCTAGCAGGCTGTTGAAATTCGAAGAATTTCGACGCCTGGTACCGGAATATGGATGTTCCGGCAAAATCAACGACACCTAAGTCGTTGATTTTGGGAGAAAAGTGAAAATCGCATTTTTCGTTTTTCGTGTTTTGAAACAGGCAGGATGCCTTTTTCAACAACCTGCTAAAGAGGCAGCACCATGGACTCGTGGCCATCGATTTCCTGCGCCTTGCGAAAGGCGGGCCGGGCCTGGATACGTTCGAGCCAGGCCCGGGTATTGGGGTGCCCGTCCGTCAGATAGCTGCGTTTGCTGGCCGACTCCATGGGGTAGCTGAGCAGGATGTCCGCACCGCTCAACACAGAGCCACCGAACCACTCCTGAGCCGCCAGATCCTCTTCCGCCAGGGCCAGCAACCTGACCATCCTGGGGCGAATAAATCCGTCCGTCGCCTTATTGAGGACAGGGGTGAGAACAAGGTTGAACAGAGATGGCACCCGCGCCTGCAGTATATGGAAGACACCATCCATCAACATGAGTGGCATCACCGAGCCCTGAGCGGCGTGGAACCAGAACAGATATGAGTCCCGGCCGGGAGATCCAGGCGCCGGCCTCAGAGTCTCACTCGGGTACCGGTCCAGCAGGTAATCGAAGATTGCCGCAGTCTCGGCCAGCGCAAACTCGCCATCGGTGATCACCGGTGCAGTACCGAGGGGGGAAACCGCCTTGTAGTCCGCCGGTGCCAGTTTGGTTTGCGGATCACGCCGGTAGAGCTTGAGTTCATAGTCGACCCCCAGCTCTTCCAGTAGCCAGAGGATGCGGAAAGACTGGGAGTATTCCAGGTGATGCAATGTAACCATATGAAACTGCCTCCCCATAGCTTCCACCCGCGTGCCAGGTGTGGCGGATGTCGTTTCCGGCTAAAGCACCTTCCACCCTATGGGTGCCGCAATATCCAAGTGTCTGGATGCGCTGCTGTCGCCATGGATCCGTCAGGCACTGACCGCATCACCCATTTTTTTAAGCTCCTGGTCGCGCAGTTCGCGGCGCAAAATCTTGCCGACATTGGTCTTGGGCAGATCCTCGCGAAACTCAACCTTTTTGGGTACCTTGTAGGCAGTCATTTTTTCGCGGCAGTAGGCGATTACCTCTTCCTCGGTCAGGGAATCGTCGGCTTTGACCACAAACAGCTTAACCAGCTCGCCGCTCTTTTCGTCAGGGATACCGATGGCGGCCGCTTCTCCGACCTTGTCCATCGTACTGATCACGTCTTCGATCTCATTCGGGTAGACGTTGAAGCCGGAGACGATAATCATATCCTTCTTGCGGTCCACTATCTTGATGTAGCCATCATCCTGAATCACCGCCATATCTCCGGTGCGCAACCAGCCTTCGTCGTCGAGGCATTCGGCGGTCGCTTCCGGCCGCTGCCAGTAGCCCTTCATCACCTGGGGACCGCGGACACACAATTCCCCGGGGGTATTATTGGGAAGATCGTTGCCGTTCTCGTCGATGACCTTCACCTCAGTGCCAGGCACCGGTACACCCACTGTGCCCAACTGCACGGCGGAAGCCGGATTGAAAGACACAACCGGCGATGTCTCGGTCAAACCGTAGCCTTCGGTCACCACACAGCCGGTCATTTTTTCCCAGCGATCCGCGGTGTCGCGTGTCAACGCCATGCCACCGGAAGCTGTGGTGTGCAGTCCGCTAAAATCCAGCTCGGCGAATTGCGGGTCCCGCATCAGGCCGTTGAACAATGTATTCAGCCCTGCAAAGCCGGTAAAGCGCTGGCCTTTCAAAGTCTTCACAAACGCCGGAATATCGCGCGGATTGGGAATCAGCAGCGAGTGGTTGCCGGTCATGAACAATGACATACAGTGAATCGTGAAGGCATAGATGTGGTACAGGGGCAGAGGCGCAATGTAGAGTTCCTCCCCCTCCTTGATCGAGTCCCCCAGAGCTTCCCGCACCTGTTCCATGTTTGCCACCAGGTTGCGATTGGTCAGCATTGCGCCTTTGGCGACACCGGTGGTGCCACCGGTATACTGCAGAACAGCCACATCCTCAGGGTTTGCCCGCACTTGGGTTCGCGGCTGTCTGGCGCCCAATGCCATGGCATCACGGAAACTGACCTGATTCGCAAACGAAAAGTCCGGCACCATTTTCTTGATGTGCTTGGCAACGGTGTTGATCAGCACCCGCTTGAGAGGACTGTGGAGGTCGGCGATTTCGCTCACAATCACCTGCTCAACCGGGGTTTCCTCTACCACCGCAGCAGCGGTATCGGCGATATTCGCCAGCACCACCAGCGCCTTGGCCCCGGAGTCTATCAACTGGTGTTTGAGTTCGCGCCTGGTGTAGAGCGGATTGGTATTCACCACTATGAGTCCGGCGCGCATAGCGCCGAAAACCACTACCGGGTATTGCAGCACATTGGGCAACTGCACGGCGATACGATCACCGGGCTTTAGACTGGTGTGGTGCTGCAGGTAGGAGGCGAATTTGGCACTGAGCCGATCGACTTCAGCAATTGAAAGAGTGTGGCCAAGGCAAGTGAAAGCCGGTCTGTCACCGAACTTTGCACAGGCGTCCGAAAATACGTCAAGAATGCTGCGATCGAGTTCCAACTTTCTTCTCCCAGTCCTGTTGTTGTCGCCTTTACTTTTATAGACGAATCCCGGCGCCTGGATTCGCTTGATTATTGTTTGCCTCTCGCCGCGGCGCCTGTGGTTATCGGCGCGCGCGATCGCAGCTCCAACCCTGACTGGCCGCTATGGTCCCGTTTCCTATGGGTGGGCCACACTCCCGATACGGCGGTGATGGTGGTGGCGTCAGCACCCAACACTTCGAGTAAAAACACTATCCGCTGAGCAGACTGTCCAACCCTTTACCCGCAACCCTCTATGACTGTTCCTTCGCAGCGACCGGCTGCTGGAACTTTAACCGAGTGCCGGGGCGCAAACAAGTCGACCGAAATACACTGGATCAGCCGGGTCTGTCCTTGTGAACTGGTGATTGGATGCAGTTGCTGCGAACAGCGGCCGATGTTTTATAGGGCCAAATGGCTTGCCGGGTTTGCCGGATTCACACGGACTCCAACTGGGCCAGGCTTCGCGACCGGCGCTGCGCCACGCCTTCGAGAGGGGTGACGCTGGGATAACAAGGTCGGCCGCTCACCTGCAGCTTTCCCCTACCACTCAAAAAACCCCCGCCCACTCAAAAAGCAAAGTGAGTGACATCGAGTTCCATCAGGTTGTCGGCCCCACTCATAATCGCACCCGCGTGCGCGCCGGTACGCGGCAGAATGCGGTCGAAATAGAAGCGCGCTGTAGCCAGCTTGGCGCGATAAAAATCCCCGTCACCCTCACCGGTGGCCAGCTTCTCACCGGCCACCTTGGCTGCGTGGGCCCACAGATAGGCCAGTACCGCGTAACCGGAGAACATCAGGTAATCTACCGAAGCGGCGCCCACCTCTTCCGGGTTTTCCATAGCCTTGGCGCCCACATGCATCGTCAGATCACCCCACTGCCGATTCAGCTCCTGCAATCTGGTGACATAGGGAGCCAAGGCCTCTGTATCGATTTCAGCTTGGCAGAATTTGTGTACTATCTTGGTGAAGCGGCGCAGCGTTTCACCCTGGCTCATCAGCACCTTGCGGCCCAGAAGATCCAGGGCCTGAATCCCGGTAGTGCCCTCATAAATGGTCGAGATGCGGGCGTCGCGCACATTCTGTTCCATGCCCCACTCGGTGATATAGCCGTGGCCACCGAAACACTGCAGGCCCAGGTTGGCGGCTTCAAAACCGGTCTCGGTAAGAAATGCCTTGGTGATCGGCGTGAGGAAAGCCAACAGCTGGTCCGCCTCTGCCCGCTCCTCCTCGGAGCCCTTGTGTGAACGATCCACCTGCTTGGCACAGAAACCCACCAACATGCGCCCGCCCTCGGCAAACGCCTTCTGGGTAAACAGCATGCGGCGCACATCCGGGTGCACGATAATCGGATCCGCCGGGCCGTCCGGATTCTTGGGCCCGCTCAGGGCGCGCATTTGCAACCGGTCCCGGGAGTAGGCCAGTGACTTCTGGAACCCCAGTTCCGCGTGTGCCAGCCCCTGCAGGGCGGTTCCCAGACGCGCGGTATTCATAAAAGTAAACATGCAGTTCAGTCCCTTGTTGGGGGGACCGATCAGAAAACCGGTGGCAGCGTCAAAATTCAGCACCGCGGTGGAGTTGCCGTGGATGCCCATTTTGTGCTCGAGGGCCCCGCACATAACCCCATTGCGCTCACCAATGGTGCCATCGTCCCGGGGCAGGAACTTGGGCACGATAAACAGCGAAATACCCTTGGTGCCTTCTGGCGCCCCCGGCAGTCGCGCCAACACGATATGGACGATGTTCTCCGCCATATCGTGCTCGCCGGCGGAAATGAAGATCTTGGTACCGGTGATGGCATAGGAGCCATCGGCATTGGGCTCGGCTTTGGTGCGCAGCATACCCAGATCCGTGCCGCAGTGGGACTCGGTCAGGCACATGGTACCGGTCCAGGTCCCCTCCACCAGTTTCGTCAGATAGGTCTGTTTTTGCTCTTCAGTACCATGGGCCTCGAGGGTATTCATGGCGCCGTGGGACAGCCCCGGATACATACCCCAGGACCAGTTGGCGGTACCCACCATCTCGCTCATGATGGTACCCAGGGACGGCGGCAGACCCTGACCACCGTAGTCCACATGGTGTGCCAGCGCCGGCCAGCCGGCTTCCACAAACTGCTGGTAGGCTTCCTTGAACCCGGCCGGTGTGGTGACCTCGCCGTCCTTCCAGGTACAGCCCTGCTGGTCGCCCACCGCATTGAGTGGCGCCAGCACGTTTTCGCAAAATTTGGCACCCTCTTCCAGAATCGCGTCGACAACGTCTGGAGTGGCGTCTTCATAACCCAGTGCCGCACAGTGCTCGTCCCAGTGCAGCAGTTCGCGCATGACGAAGCGGATATCCCGCAGCGGAATCTTGATATCGGTCATCCTGCGATCCTCAACTCATTGTTACACCAACCACCAACTGCAGGAGAACCGGGTGGTCAGGCTTGTGACTGATCTTTAAGATTCGTTCATAATAGTAGCAATTCCCATGCAGCTGCTATGGCTAAAAGCGTCCAAAGTGGTGACAAATAGAGGCGGGTAAAGCGGCCTGGATTTATTCCCCCGGGGCACCCCGGCGCCCGGCTGCCATCAGCCCGCGCCGGCGGTATTCTCCCGGGGTGATTCCGGTCCATTTCTTGAAAGCGCGAAAAAACGCGCTGGACTCGTCAAAACCCAGCATCGCCGCAATCTGGCTATTGGAAAGGTCGGGACAGCTCAGATAGTGGAAAGCCGCCTCCATGCGACATTCGTCTTTGAGTTTCTGGTAGGAGGTGCCCTCCTGCAGCAGCCGCCGCCGCAGGGTGGTGACCGAAACATTGAGCCGCTCCGCCACGACTTCGGCGGCGGGCATGGACTCACTGACGTCCCGGTTGAGAATGGTCTTGACCTTGGTTTTGATGCTGTTTGCGTTGCCGTCGCTGATCACCAGGTGATAAGGCGCTGTGCGTATGAAATCCTCCAGAGTCTGCGGGCTCTGCACAATCGGATAGTCGAGATAGCGGCTGTCGTATTCCAGGGCATTGACGGGCTGGTCAAACAGCAATTCTCCCGCATCGCTCTGTGCCAGGGCGGTGAATTCCTCCGGCCGGGGGAAAGAGAAGTGCAGTCGTGCCAGAGGTATCTCGCAACCCACCAGCCAACAGTAAAAGCGATGCCAGACCGCCAGTGTGGTGCGCACTACGCTGGGGCTGGTCGCCGCCAGCAGCCGCTCGAACTCGCCCTCCGCCAGTGAACTGATGCCGCCGATCACCACTTTCTCACGGCCTTCGGAACCCGGCTCAAACACCGGTTTTACCTTGAAACCGCGACAAACCTCCATGAATTCGGCACTCAGGGTAATAGCCTGGCGCACCGCCGCAGAGTTCACCACCGTCAGGCACAGCAGGCGGAAAGAACCCGGCCTGACCCGGCCCCCGCTGAGCATACCGAACCACTCGTCCTGCGCCAGCCACATAACCCGCTGGTATAGCTGTCCGTATTTCAGCGCCGAAAAAGCCGCCGCACCCCGCAACTCCGTATCATCGATACCCACCGAGGCCAGCAATTCGGTGCGATCACAGCCGTGCCGGGCCGCCTCCTGCAGCAGGCGCTCCAGGTAGGCGATGGGTATGCGAATATCCTCCTGATGCAAGGGCATCTACTTTTTTTTGCGGTCGCGCAGCCAAGTCAGGATGGCCGCCGTTGCCAATGCCGCAACCACTATCACCAGCAGCAGCACCAGTAACAGAACCCCGTAGCCAACGACACTCGCTACCGGCAGGTCCCAGCTCCAGATCGCCGCCGCGACAAAGGCCGCACAGGCGAGGACGCTGGTGATAAATGAGCGATATCTCTTTTTTGCCATGAACCCTCTCAACGCTAAAACACCAAATATGAACCGCTGGCCACCGGCGAACCCCGGCACTACCCTTGGAGTAAAGGCGGCGAGCGCCCTTGCGGCGCGGAATCGTGAGTGATCGTCCGGTTCCTGTCAACATCGCAGGAGGCTGCCATGACCAAACGACTGCTGTACCGCCGCGAGGATCGCGCGATGCTAAAGCGTTTGTTTACCTGGCTCGAATGCCTGGCGGTATTGATCGGGGCCATTGCCCTGGGATTGTTTCTATTCGCCTAGGGCCTGCCCAGGGGGCGCACACCGTCAGGTGTTTAGTTGCGGGAAATAATGCCGCCTTTCGCCAGATTCGCCGGATCCAGCAGTCTCTCCAGCTCCGCCGGTTGAATGTCCGTCATTTCCACCGCCACATCCAGTATCGGCCGGCCACTGCGATAGGCCTCCTTGGCGATTTCAGCAGCCCTCCGATAACCGATCACCGGGTTGAGGGCGGTCACCAGGACCGGGTTGCGGGCCAGGGCGCGCTCTATGTTCGCGCGCTTGGGTGTGAAGGTCGCTATGGCCCTGTCCGCCAGTAAAAGGGTGCTGCTTGCCAGCAGGTGAATAGTATCCAGCAAAGTCGCGGCGATCAGCGGCAGCATCACATTCAATTGGAAATTGCCGCTCTGCCCCGCGATACCAATAGTGGCGTCATTGCCCATAACACGAGCCGCCACCATCGCCATCGATTCCGCGATTACCGGGTTTACCTTGCCCGGCATAATGCTGCTGCCCGGCTGCAGTGCCTGCAATTCTATTTCCGCAAAACCGGCCAGGGGGCCACTGTTCATCCAGCGCAGGTCGTTGGCGATTTTCATTGCAGTCACCGCCAGTACCCGCAACTGACCCGACAACTCCACCGCTGTGTCCTGCGTCGCTATAGCGGCAAAAGCATTATCCGCGGGCCGGAACTGCTGCATGCTATTGACGCTCAGCCTTTGTGCGAACAGCTCGGCGAAGTCCGCCGGCGCATTCAGGCCACTGCCGATGGCAGTACCGCCCTGCGCGAGTTGAGCCAGACGGGGCATTACCGAGCGCAACCTCTCGCGACACTGGGCGACCTGCGCCGCCCAGGCCCCGATTTCCTGGCCCAGGGTCATGGGTACTGCGTCCATCAGGTGCGTGCGCCCGGTTTTTACTACGTCTTCCAGTTCCCGCGCTTTTTTTTCCAGCTCACCCTGCAGGTGCCGCAGCGATGGCAGCAGGCTATCGCGCACGCTCAAAAGGGCGGACACATGTATCGCAGTGGGGATCACATCGTTGCTGCTTTGGCTCATATTGACGTGATCGTTGGCCCCTACCGTCACGCCGCAGTCCTGCTGCGCAATATATGCCAGCACCTCATTGACATTCATATTGGTGCTGGTACCGGAGCCGGTCTGATAAATATCGAGCGGAAACTGAAGAGCGTATTCCTGCGGTGAAAACTCCATCACCCGCTCACAGGCGGTCACTATCGCGGCGGCCTGTTCCCGGGTTAACAGCCCCAACTCCGCATTGACCTCGGCGGCGGATTTTTTGATCAACACTATCGCTCGGATAAACTCCACTGGAAGCCTCTCCCCACTGACGGGAAAGTTGTCCAGCGCACGCTGAGTCTGAGCACCGTAAAAGGCGCTATCCGCTACCTGCACATCCCCCAGGCTATCTGTTTCTATACGAAAATTACCCGCCATGGGTCTTCACTCCAACTGGCTGGTGCCTCCGCCCGGGCGGAGTACCGGCAGCTCTCTTCGCCGGACCGCATTGGCAGCCCTCGCGGTCGCCGGCTTGAGGCTCAGGGTTATTTGACAGTAACGGTGATTTTTTTCGACATCACCGGCTTCTTGTGTGGAATATGCAGGTAGTTGCCCATCACCAGCTGCAGGGTGTGCTTTCCGGGCGGCAGCGTGATCTCGGTTTCCGTCTGACCACCACCGAAATGGATGAGGCGGTCGCTGGCCGGCAGCGGCTTGGTCAGGTCCGGCATTTTATCGACGTCGATCAGCAAATGGTGATGTCCGGTACCCTTGGTGTCTACACCGGCGGGCGCCACCCCCATGCCGGACAAACCAAAACGCACAGTGAAGGTCTGCCCCACCGTATCGCCGTCCTGGGGCGAGATGATATAAACCTTGGCGTCGGCCGGAGCCTCGGAAATCAATTGGTCCATGCCATCTTTTTGATGCTGATCGGCCAGTGCCAGGGGCATCGCGAGAGAACCCAGGACGAGAATTAATGAATTTACGACATTGATACTAATAGGACGCATAAGTACTCCTCAAGAAAATTGAATCCGGTGCGCTTAAAGCGTCGCAGGCCTCCGTTCGCACCCTCCTGCCTGTTAAAGATTAGCAGGCTGCAGAAAAAGGCATTGCCAGCGGTCTGCTGTCCCAAACAGGGTGTTCGGCCCCTGAATCATGCGTGTAACTGCGTGATTTGTCGCGGAGGGTATGCGGGCTGAAAAAAACTGGAAAGGCTTTTTTAAACACCCGCTGGAGACCTGCTGCAACAGGGCACAGGGAAAGCCTGACACACGCAACCACGGCTGGCAATGACCGGTTTGCGTCACAAGGGCGAGAAGCCAGTCGTCGGCAGCACACAGAAGAGACGCCCGCCGACCAAAGTCAATGTCAGGCGCTGACACGCCCCTCCCGGGTCCACTCGCAACGCACCTGCATAACCCCTGTGCCCGGCTCGTGATAGAGGCCGGCCGCCTCCCAGGAAAAAGAGTGAAGTCCTGAAAGTTCTGTTTCCAGGTGCACAGTGGCGGAAACCCAGTACATTTTTTGCAACAGTTGCTCAAATTTTTGGATCCAGTGGTTCCACTCGTATTCCACTGCGCGGTAAGAGGCGCCAAAATGAATCACATCCGTGTGGTACCTGGACCGCTTCACCTTGATGGTGGGTATTGCAAACATATCCCGGGATAAAAAAGGCCAATCGTCGGCACTGGGCAGGCTCAACACAGCATCGCGGTTGACACGGCGCCGCTCAGAGCCACCCGCCAGGCTGTCGCTGTCCTTGATGCATCCGTAGACAATGGATTCCTGATCGCTCTGCACCACTTCTACCGCTTCCCCCTTTTCCGGGCGCTGTCGAATCCGCCCAAGAATGCCAGAGTGTCACTCTACCGGTCATATGCGGATAATTCTACCGCCGGTATCGCCTTTACTGGCGGGAAGCTCAAAAGCGTATTTTTTGTGCACTGGATACCGGTAAGGACTCGATTGGGTGGAGATGGCCACATATTCAGATTCCGACACCCCTGTCGCGCAGCATCGCCAGAAACTCGGTTTCGTCCAGCAGGGGAATATCCAGTTCCCGCGCCTTGTTGAGTTTTGAACCCGCGCCGGGGCCCGCAACCACGCAACTGGTATTGGCGGATACACTGCCGGCTACCCTGGCACCCAATCGCTGCAGGTGGTCTTTGGCCTCGCTGCGGGACATCTGCTCCAGCTTGCCGGTCAGCACCCAGGTCTGGCCGGACAATGGCTCGTCACCGGCATCCGTCTGCTCCGCTTGCCAGTGGACACCCGCCTGGCGCAGCGCTTCGATCTCCTCCTGGGCATGGGTCTGGTGAAAGAACTCATCCACGAAGTGAGCCACCACCGGGCCCACGTCCTCCACCTCCTGCAAAGCGTCTTCATCGGCCGCCATCAGGGCCTCCAGCTCGCCGAAGTGTCGCGCCAGATTGCGCGCGGTGGCCTCCCCCACTTCGCGGATGCCCAGGGCGTAGAGAAACTTTGGCAGCGTGGTCGATTTGCTCTTTTCCAGCGCCTCCACCAGGTTTTGTGCGGACTTGGCCCCCATCCGCTCCAGCTCCGCAAGTTCCTGGACCGTCAACCCGTACAGCCCGGACACCGAATGCACCAGGCCCTCATCGACCAGCTGCTCTACCAGCTTGTCCCCCAGTCCATCGATATCCATTGCCTTGCGGGAGGCAAAGTGCTTGATCGCCTGCTTGCGCTGGGCACTGCAGATGAGGCCACCGCTGCACCTGGCCACCGCTTCCCCTGGAACCGACTCAACCGGTGAATCACACACCGGGCAGCGTTCGGGAAACACGATATCGCGGACATTCCTGGGGCGTTTCGACGCCACCACCGATACCACCTGCGGAATAACGTCCCCGGCGCGGCGCACTATCACTGTATCGCCGATTTTTACTCCCAGGCGCTCAATCTCATCGCGGTTGTGCAAAGTCGCATTGGAAACCGTCACACCACCGACGAATACCGGCGCCAGGCGCGCTACCGGAGTAACGGCGCCGGTACGGCCCACCTGAAACTCCACATCCAGCAACTGGGTCATTTCCTCCTGCGCGGGGAACTTGTACGCCATGGCCCAGCGCGGTGCGCGAGCGACAAATCCCAGCCGCCTTTGCAGGGCGATACTATTCACCTTGAACACTATGCCATCTATGTCGTAGGGGAGTTCCCCGCGTATGTCCGCCAGTCGCCGGTAGTATTCGATACAGGCCTGAATATCGGCGGCGGTGCTCATTTCACTGTTGATGCGAAATCCCCAGCGATGCAGCTGCAGCAGGATTTCCGTGTGCTTGTCCGGCAGCCCGGCCCCCTGCTCCCGTCCCACTCCGTAGACACAAAACTCCAGCGGGCGCTGAGCGGTGATACGGGAATCGAGCTGGCGCAGACTCCCCGCAGCGGCGTTGCGCGGGTTGACGAAGGTTTTCTCCCTGGCGCTGCGCGCCCGTTCGTTCAGGCGCGCGAATCCGGCCAGGGGCATATAAATTTCACCGCGGACCTCCAGCAATTCCGGCACCCCATCCCGCAACAGGCGCAGGGGCACCGAGCCGATGGTGCGCACATTGGCGGTGATGTCCTCGCCTGTAGTGCCGTCGCCGCGGGTCGCGGCCCGCTCCAAAACACCGTTGCGATACATAAGGCTGATGGCGATACCATCCAGCTTCGGCTCACAGGCATATTCCACCGGGCCATCGCTGCTGAGCCTCTCTCGCACCCGCCGATCAAATTCCAGCAATTCCGCATCATCGAAGGCGTTGTCCAGCGACAGCATGGGCACTTCGTGCTGCACCTGGGCAAAAGATGGCAATGGCTCAGCGCCCACCCGCTGTGTCGGGGAATCCGGGGTGATCAGATCCGGATACTCGGCCTCCAGCTGCTGCAATTCGCGCAGGCAGCGGTCGTATTCGGCATCGGGCAGATCCGGCGTGTCCAGCACGTAATACTGGTAATTGGCGCGTTGCAGAATATCGCGCAATTGCCCGGCGCGCTTTTGCCGTGCCCGGGGAATCGGTTTCTTGGTCATGGTAAATGCACTAAATGACAGAAATTCAGGAGCCCTCGCCATTAGCTGCCCCACCCTGAATCGTCCCATCCGGGGCTGAGTACCGACGTGGCCGGAGCAGCGCTACCGGGACGCCGGCGAACTCAATTCTGAGCGCGGGCCAGGGCTTTGCGGCGCTGGTACTCCATTACCCGCTGGCGATAGTGTTCCGCTGTCTGGGCAGTGAACACACTGCGATTCTCATCCTTCAAGTCGCCACCCAATTGGGTGGCAATCTCACCGGCTACCGACAGCATCAACTCGAACGCCCGTATCGCCTCGCCTTCGATAGGCAGGGCCAGAAACAGGCTCACACCCGGAGTGCTGAACTCCTCCATCAAACCGAGATCGAACACCCCCGGCACCACCATATTGGCGAGGCTGAACACCACTGGGCCGTCGTCGCCACCCAGGTGGTAGTGAAAGATATTCATATCGCCAAAGCGCATCCCGCTGGACAACAAGACACGCAGCAGGTCGTTGCCCTCAAAACAGTCCCCCTCCGGTGCCGCTATATTGATAACCAGCACTTCCTCCAGCTCGGACTGCTCCCGGGGCTCCGCGGTCCGGGGCTGCCGCTGTGCACTAGGCTCGGGCGGCGCTTCCTGTACCAGAGGTTCCCTCTCCCCCTCCGCAGCCGGCACTTCCAGTGACTGGAGATCGACAGTCTCATCAAACTGCGGCTCCAGCCGCTGCGGGTCGGCGCCGATGGAGTCCATCAGTGTCGGCACCTGCTCGTCCAGATCCAGCGCGGCCTGCTGCGGCTCCCCACGCTGGGGGTTGCTGCCCGCCAGGGGGCTGCGCAGGGAGTGAAAATTCTCCTGGACCTCGCGGTTCACCCGCAGTGCATCCTCCAGGGCACGGCGCTGAACCACCCTTACTTTTCCCGGCAGCTCGGCTGCAATCTGCCGGCGCTTAGCCACCTCCTCCGGATCCACCGGATCCTCTGTCTCCGCCACTGCGGACGGTACTGCGCGGCCGGGCCCCAGGCTCCCTTTCCCCCGAAGCTCGCGGACCTCACGCTGCGCCACCGCACCGGGATCATCCGACGACCGCATGGCGGCGCGGTATCTGATAATCGCGCGGCGCACACCGTCGGCCACTGCCACCAGCAGTACCAGCGAGAGAATTGTGATCAGCCAGTCGCCCATTTGCCCGCTACTCTCCTATGCAGATGCCAGTTCAGCCGCCTCTTCCACATCGACTGAGACAACACGGGATACCCCCGGCTCGTGCATGGTGACACCCAACAATTGATGGGCCATTTCCATCGCGATCTTATTATGACTAATGTAGATAAACTGCACCTGCTCGGCCATCTCCTCCACCATGCGCGCGTAACGCCCCACATTGGCATCGTCCAAGGGCGCATCCACTTCATCCAGCATACAGAAAGGCGCGGGGTTGAGGCGGAAAATGGAAAAAACCAGCGCGATTGCGGTCAGCGCTTTTTCGCCGCCGGACAGCAGGTGAATAGTGCTGTTACGCTTGCCGGGCGGGCGGGCCATAATGGCGATGCCAGTGTCCAGCAGATCCTCACCGGTCAACTCCAGGTAGGCGTGGCCGCCGGCGAATACTTTGGGGAACAGTTCCTGCAAACCGCTGTTGACGCGATCAAAGGTCTCCTTGAAGCGGGTGCGGGTCTCGCGGTCAATTTTCTTGATCGCACCTTCCAGCGTCTCCAATGCATCTGTCAGATCGCTGTACTGGCGGTCGAGATAGTGTTTGCGCTCCGATTCCTGCTGGTACTCGTCGATAGCGGCCAGGTTTATGGCACCGAGGCGGGAAATGCGCGCAGCCACCTGCTCCAGTTCTTCCTGCACCTGGGAGATGGTTAAGTCTTCCGGCAGTTCCCGCAGCAGTTGCTCCACCTCCACATCGGACTCCTGCAACTGCTCCACCAGGCCGTTGCGCTGCACCTCCAGGGTCTGGGCAGTCAGGCGCTCCCGCTCCAACTGTGCACGCACCCCCTGCAGGGCGGATTCAATTTTGTGGCGCTCCTGCTCCTGCTGCCGGAGCCCGCTTTCCACTTCCTCCAGCTTGCTGCGCGCCTCGCTCAGTTCGGCCTCGGCCTGCAGGCGCAGGGCCAGCTTCTCTTCCAGCTCGCTATGGAAGTCCACCGTCGGATCCTGAGCCTCGGCCATCTGCTGCTGCAACAGTTCGCGCCGGGAGCTGAGGCGCCCCAACTGCTCTCCCATCACCTCCAGAGTGCGCTGCAGTGACACCAATTGCGTGCGCACCGACTGCTCGCGCATGGCCAGCTCGTGGGTGCGGTCCTTGTCCTCGCGGGCGCGTTGGCGCGCCCCATCCAGGGCTCCGCGCAATTCATCGCGGCTGGCCATAAGAACTTCGCGGCGATCAGTATCCTCGCTCATGGCCTCCACCGCCTGCTGCAACTGCAGGCGCGCGTCCGAAAGGGACTTGCCCTCCGCTTCCATCTGCTCGCGCACCTCGGCGATCTCCTGCTCCAGCCGCAGGCGGCGTTCACTCTTCTGTTCGGCGCGCACCCGGCGCGCCGACAACTGGCTGCGGAGCTCAGCCTCCCGGCGACCCAGCTGCTCCACCTCGCTTCGCGACCTCTCTATGCCGCCCTCCAGGTCGCCGACCTCGCGGCGCAACTCCTCCCGCTGGGCCGACAGGCCATCAATCTGCTCTTCACACTCAGCAATGCTCTGCTCCAGCGTTTCCAGTTCCTGCCTGCGCGCCAATACCCCGGCCTCGGCATCACTGCCGCGCTGCACACGCAGCCAGTTTGGACCCAGCCACAGGCCGTCCCTGGTGACGATTGATTCGTGCGCCTGCAGGCGGCTTCGCGCCGCCAGGGCCCCGCTGAGATCCTCTGTTGTGTAAATGCCCGCCACGATACTCTGCACCGCCACAGGCCCCTCAAGCAGGTCCGCCAGCGGCGACAAGCTGCCCGCCGGCAGAGATTCCACCTGGGCCTCGTCGACAAATATGGCCTGGCCGGTTTCCAGGCTGTTGAGGCTCTCACCGAGACTGTCCAGGTGATCGACACACACTGCCTGCAGCCGCGGGCCCAATACCGTCTCCACCGCCCTCTCCCAGCCGGCGCTGGCGGCAATCTGGTCGGCGAGGCGGGGCCGCTGCTGCAGCGCCTCCCGCCGCAGCCAGTTGTCCACCGCCTCACCCTGACCCAGCGCCGCCTGTTGCAGGGCCTCCAGCGACGCCTGGCGGCCGCGGCTGGTTTGCAGCCGCAGGCGCAGCTGATCCAACTCAGCGGCGATAGCGCCATCCCGCCGGCGCATCTCGTTCAGGACCTCACCCTGCTCAGCCGCGGCGTCGCGGCGTGCGGCGGTCTCCAGTTCCAGTTCAGCCAGCTCCTCTCCCAGCTGCTCCAGCTCGCCGTTATCGCCGCCGTCGCCCAGATCGGTTCTTTCGGACTGCAGCTTGTTGGCACGATCCTGCAGTCGCTGGGCGGAAGTTTCCAGATGCTGGATACGGGACTGCTGCACCTCTGCTTGCTGGCGTGAACCGGAGGCCCCCAGGTTGAACTGGTCCCAGTCGTTTTGCCAGTCGCGCATCAGCTCCTCGGCATCGAGCAGGGCCTGGGCCGACTCCTCTGCGGCGGCCTGCACCAGGTGCAGGTCCGGCACAATCACTTCCAGCTCGTCTTCAAACTGGGCCGCTTTACTGCGGTCTGTGTCCAGCACCGCCTCGGCATCCCTGAACTCCTGCTCGGTCTGCTGCAGGTCATCATGCAGCCGGGCATTGCGCTCGCGCGCGTGGGCAATACTCTGCTCCAGGCGCGCAATATCGGTGCCGACAGCGTAAAACCTGCCCTGTACCTCGTTGAAGCTGTCGGACAGCTCGTGGTAGCCGACCCGCTTCTGCTCTATCTCGGTGTCACAGCTCACCTGGCGAGTCACCAGCTCCTCCACGGAGAGTTCCAGTTCGCCGATCTGCTGCTTCCGGCTGCTGGCCTGATCGTTCAGATCGCGGTACTTGAGGCCCTGTAAGCGGGCCTTGTGGCTGCGCTCCTGTTCCTTGAAGCGGGCGTACTTTTCCGCTGCGGCGGCCTGTCGCTCCAGGCGCGACAACTGGCGTTCAAGTTCGTCGCGAATATCGGTCAGGCGCTCCAGGTTTTCCTTGGTGCGGCGCATGCGGTTTTCGGTATCCCGGCGGCGCTCCTTGTATTTTGAGATACCGGCCGCTTCCTCGATATAGACCCGCAACTCCTCCGGCTTGGCCTCGATCAGCTTCGAGATCATGCCCTGTTCGATAATGGCGTAGCTGCGCGGGCCGAGACCGGTGCCGAGGAACAGGTCGGTCACGTCGCGGCGGCGGCACTTGTCGCCGTTCAGATAGTAATTGTTCTGGCCGTCGCGGGTGACCTTGCGCTTCACTGAGATCTCTGCGAAACCGGCGCAGGGGCCGGTCAGCTTGCCGGCGGAATTGTCGAATACCAGCTCGATGGATGCCTGACCAACCGGCTTTCGACCACTGGAGCCGTTGAAGATGACGTCGGTCATGGAGTCGCCGCGCAAATTCTTGGCCGAAGATTCCCCCATAACCCAGCGCACCGCGTCGATGATATTGGACTTGCCACAGCCATTGGGCCCCACCACGGCACCCAGGTTGGAGGGAAAATAAACGGTGGTCGGGTCTACAAAGGATTTGAAACCCGCCAGCTTGATGCACTTCAGACGCATGTAATTTGCAACTCGATAATTGTTCTATGCACGGTGAACCCCGGCCTCCCACAGTGGGCAATTGTACATGGCGACCCCAGCGGTTTCAGTGTAAACCTTCGCCAGCGAATAACCGCTACAACTCCCGGTCGATGGTGATGGAAACCGGTTTGCCCCACTCGGCCCTGTCCAGGGACTCCACCCCGCCCTGCCAGTCACCGGGTGCCGCGCGGGCATCGCCATGCAGGGCCAGGCGGGCTACCAGTTGCACGGACCCTGCCCCCTCCAGTGAGCGCCCCGGCATCATGGCCCGCGACTCGTCCAACACCACCTGTGCAGGCAACTGGTCGGCGCGCAGGCGCACTATTGCCAGCGGCATCGGGCTGTCCGCACCGCGGGCGTAGACAAACACCGGGGTCTCCGGCGCCGCCACAATACCCTCGGCCAGACTCACATGAACACTGATGGAGGCGTTGTCGCCCCCGGCGGTCACAGTCCCAGCGACACCGTTCCCCGGGGACAGCTCCGCCTCAGCACGCGCCACACCGGCGGCCAGCGCCTGGGCGGCTGCGGACTCAGGAGCCAGAAGCTTCTGCGCCCGGCGCCAGTAATCCCGCGCCGCGCGAAATTCCCGGCGTTCAAACGCCGCTATACCGGCCAGCCCGAGGGCAGTGCCATTGTCCGGCTCCACCGCCAGCACTTCCCCCACCAGATGCGACACCTCTTCGGTGATCCTGGAGCCTCCGGCAAAGAACAGTGCCTGCGCCAGCTCCGCCTTTACTCCAGCCGCCTGCGGCTCGCGCGCAACTACGTAGCGGTAGGACGCCACAGCACCGGCCAGGTCGCCCTGGGCCAGAAGCCGCTGAGCCAGCACATAGCGACTGGTGAGGTCCTCCGGGTGGCTACCCGCGCGCTGCTCCAGCGCTGCGGTGATCCGCCCCTGCACCTCGGCGTCAGCGCCTGCACTGGTGCTGGCGACGAGATCCCGATAGAGGGTCAATTCCCCATAGCGGTCGCTCTGGCTGTAAAAGCCCAGGGCAAGCACCGGCAACAGAATTGCCAGTGCAAGCAACAGCCAGCGCCCCCCACTGGAGGTATGACCGCCAACCGGATTCCCCTCGGCGGCCAGCAGATCGCGCGCGGCATCCGCCTCCAACTGCACCAGCTGGCTCTCCTCCATAGCGCCTCTGTCGCGCGCCGCGCGCCACTCCGCTCGCCGCTCCCGGTAGAGCGCCGCCAGGGCCGACCGCTGACTTTCCCCTGCGTCAGTACCAGCCGCCTCCCCACCTTTGCGCCGCAGTGTGGGCCACAGCAACACCGTCACCAGCAACAGCGCCAGCAGGAAGAATCCAAACCATAATCCAAGCATCAGTTGTTCCCGCCGTCGTCACCGCCCAGGTTGGTATCCTCCATCTCCTCGCCCAGTAATTGCCGCAGGCGCCGGCTTTCCGATTCCGTCAGTTCGCCGCCGGCATCGTCCTGGCCGGCACCGGTGCCACTGCGCGAGCGCAGCACTATCACCACCAGCGCCAGCAATCCCAGCGCCGCGAACACACCGGGCGCCAGCCAGAGCACCAGGGTATTGCGCTGCAATGGCGGCCGATAGAGGACGAAATCACCGTACCGCGCCACCATATAATCCGTGACTTCCCCATCGCTGAAGCCTTCCTCCAGCAGGCGGCGGATCTCCCGGCGCAGATCATGGGCCACCGGTGAGTCGGAATCCGCCAGATTCTGGTTCTGACATTTCGGGCAGCGCATTTCCTCAATCAGCTCCCGGTAGCGCGCCTCCAGTTCGGCGGTGGGCAGTTGCTCCACTTCCACCGCAGCGCGTGCACCTGCCATAGTTGCCAGATACAGGCCCAGTGCACAGAGTGTCAGCAGCAGAAACGCCGTCCACCCGCCTGGTTTCAAAGTTGGATCCACCGTCGTCACCCGCTGAAAATTTGTGCGATTATAGCAGTGCAGGCGGTTGCGGGCACGCTCTGAGATTTGCGGCATATTGAGTTAACTTATTGAAAGACAAAAATGTTTTGTGGAAAGCGTTGACGGAGCAAAAATTTTCATTAAGATACGCAGCTCCTGACGCGGGGTGGTTAGCTCAGTTGGGAGAGCGGCGGCCTTACAAGCCGTAGGTCACAGGTTCGACCCCTGTACCACCCACCACTCCCCCACCTGCCTGGCAGGTTATAACTGGGAAGTGAGGAGATGCGGACCGGTAGTTCAGTTGGTTAGAATGCCGGCCTGTCACGCCGGAGGTCGCGGGTTCGAGTCCCGTCCGGTCCGCCATACAATCAAGGCTCACGTGAAAACGTGGGCCTTTTTTGCATTCTCCACTTGCACTCCCTTTCCAGCAGGCCGCGAACCGGACCCGGTATAACAGCTTTTTGCCTACCACCCCCACCTCAGACTGCGGCTACAAACCTGAACATTTTCAGGGACTAATAAATAAAGAGACCCTCCTCCGCCCACAAATGCTCCTCGGCCTTTATTTGTCTGCCACTATTAACCCGGCAACTTATTGAATTGTCACCTCTGCCCCCGCCGCCGTGAGCCGCTCATACAACTGTGCCCACTGGCTCTCCGGCACGCGGATGTCGATTTGCACCCGGTCGCTATAAACCGCATCCACACATTGTCCACCACAGTGCTGCAGAAGGAAACGCACCCGGGATTCAAGGGCGAAGTCGCAGCAAACGGATACCGCCCGCAAGGATACGAAGGGTTTCAACTCAACCTGGCGCAACGCCCCATTCACAGAGCCGCGATAGGCCCGCACCAGCCCGCCGACACCCAGTTTGGTGCCGCCAAAAAAACGGGTCACGATAACACCAACATCGCCTATACGGTGTTTCACCAGCAATTCCAGCATGGGTTTGCCGGCACTCCCGGAAGGCTCACCGTCGTCGTCCGCCTGCATCGATTCGGGATTGGCCGGATCGCCGAGGATCAGGGCCGTACAGTGGTGACTGGCGTGGGGAAACTGCGCCTGGGCAAGAGCGAGCTGCCGCTGAAAGACCACCTTGCTGGAGACGGGTCCGAACCAGCAGATAAACCGGCTCTTTTTTTCCTCGCTCTCACTGACAACGGGACAACAGGGTATCTGATAACTCACCGGCAAATTCTTCCCAGGGCTGGCTCTGCAATCGCTCATAGAGCGGCTGCAACTTGGTCTGCCAGATGCGGTCGTCCACCACACCTGTGTGCTTGCAGCGAATGGTACCCTGCGCATCCACCAGAAAGGTTTCCGGAGCACCGTAGACGCCCAGGTCTAGAGCTAGCCGGCCCTCGGTGTCCGCGATACTGAACAGATAGGGGTTGTGGAATTTCTCCAGCCATTTGCGCGCCTCTGGGACATCATCCTTGAGGTTGACCCCGACGATCGGCACACCCTGCCCGGCGAGTTTGTTGAGAAATGGATGCTCCACCCGGCAGGCGATACACCAGGTAGCCCATACGTTCAACAAGAGTGGCTTAGCGGGCAGATCGACACGCCGCACAATTGTGTCTGCGTTCGTCACAGTTGCCAGGGAAAACTCCGGCACCGGCTTGTCCAGCAACACTGAGGGTAAATGCTGCGGGTTGAGCGACAGGCCGCGCCAGAACAACACCGCCAGCGCAACAAAAACCAACAGGGGCAGAAACAGTCTAAATCTAGCCATAGCCGGTCAAGTCTCCGCAATATAGCCGGTTGGCGCGGCGTCAGCAGCCGCTGCGGCGCGTTTTATCTTGAGGTTGCGGTAGCGCTTGTCCGCCACCGCAATACCAGCGCCGATGGCCATTAGCAGGCTCCCGAGCCATATCCATACCACAAATGCCTTGTACTGCAGGCGCACCGACCAGTCCCCACTGGGGTTATGCGGATCCAGTGATTGGCCCAGAGCCACGTACAGATCCCGAACCAGTGCCGAATCGATCGCGGCTTCGGTCATGGCATTGCCACCGGAAAAATAATTGCGCTTTTGCGGATTCAGTTCCGCCACAGCCTTGCCATCGCGACTGACCGCTATCACACCCTCGACCGCACTGTAGTTGGGACCCCGCACCGAACGCACGCCGTCAAAGCGAAAGTCGTACCCCTCTATCTGAAAACTGTCGCCGGGAGACATGCGCAGATCCTTTTCCACGCTGTACACGCTGGTCAATGCTACCCCGACTATGGTAACCGCCAGGCCAATGTGTGCTAAATGCATGCCAAAGTAACTGGCCCGCTGCCGCTTGAGTCCGGAGAGGACACTGTCTGCATTGCGACTTCTGACGGCGATATCGGCCAAGCTGGAAGCAGTCACCCAGACACCGACGAAAATACCCAGTGCCGCCCCCCAGTGAAACCCACCCAGCGCAAATGGCAATACCACAGCGGCAACCGCAGCGACGATCAAAGGCACACGCCAGGCCGTGAGCAACTTGCCCCAGCGGCTGTTTTTCCAGTTGGCGTGGATACCCAGCCCCAGCAACAGGCCCAATACGGCCATCGCTGGCACGAAAAAAAGATTGAAGAAAGGGGGGCCCACACTGATCTTGCCCCAGTTGAGCGCATCCGCCAGCAATGGATATAAAGTACCGGTCAGGACGACGCCCATTGCGAGTATCAGCAGAATGTTGTTTCCCAGCAGAAAAGTTTCCAGCGAGCGGAAAGAAAACACGCTGCCTGCACTCACTGCCGGCGCGCGCAGGGCGAACAACAGCAGGGACGAGCCTACGACCAGGCACAAAAACACAAGGATAAATCCACCCCGCAACGGATCCGTCGCAAAGGCATGCACTGAGGTCAGTACGCCGGAGCGCACCAGGAATGTACCCAGCAGACTCAAGCTGAAGGCAAAAATCGCCAGCAGCACGGTCCAGCTCTTGAACAGTCCCCGCTTTTCGCTCACCGCCAGGGAATGCATCAACGCCGTGCCCACCAGCCAGGGCATAAAGGAGGCATTCTCCACCGGATCCCAGAACCACCAGCCACCCCAGCCCAATTCGTAGTAGGCCCACCAGCTGCCCAGCGCTATGCCCACCGTCAGAAAAGCCCAGGCCACCGCAGTCCAGGGTCGCGCCCAGCGCGCCCAAAGCGCATCCAGTTGCCCACCCAGCAGTGCCGCGATTGCGAACGCAAATGCTACCGAAAAGCCCACATAGCCCATGTACAGCAGCGGGGGATGGACGATCATGCCCGGATCCTGCAAAAGCGGATTCAGGTCCGCTCCCTCCAGCGGTGGGAAGGGCAAAGTCCGTTCAAATGGATTGGAGGTGAGTAGAATAAAAAGGAAGAAACCGACCAGTACCATACCCAGCACGGATAAGACCCGCGCGACAAATTCCTCTGGTAAGGGGCCGCTGAAGCGCGCCACCGCCACCGCCCACCCGGCCTGGATCAGCAACCACAAGAGGATGGATCCCTCGTGCCCCCCCCATACGGCGGTGATCCGGTAATACAAAGGCAGAACGCTGTTTGAGTTCTGTGCCACATAGTTGACGGTGAAATCGCCCTGGATAAATGCCAGCGTCAGACAGAGATAGGAGATAGCGGTAAACACCAGCACACCCATCGCCAGCGGCCGCCCCGCCTGCATCCACAAGGGGCGCCCGGCGTAGCTTCCCGCCAGGGGCACCAGTGCCAGAGTCACGGACAGCAGCAGCCCGATAACCAGTGCAAAATGACCGATTTCCGGACTCATATATGCGCTCCATCCACACAGCTGACTTCAGCCGCAACTGTTTCGGCAACTTCCGGCGGCGTGTAGTTTTCATCGTGTTTCGCCAGCACCTGGTCCGCGCGCAAAGTGCCGTCGTCCTGCAGCCGTCCGGCGACTACCGCAGCCTCCCCCTCCGCAAAGAGGTCCGGCAGTATCCTGTCGAACACCACCACCAGATCGGCATCGCCATCGGTCAAGGCGAAACGAACGTCCAGTGTGCCCGCCGTATGCACCACGCTGCCGGGAACCACGCAACCTCCGGCGCGAATACGCCTGTCCACCGGTACGTCTCCGGCGGCAAAGGCGCTGGGGGCATAAAAGTAGTCCATATTGTTGCGCATGGCGTAGGTCACGAAGCCCACCGCCGCACCGGAAAGACATATCAGAAGAAGGACCAAAATCAGACGCTGTCGGCGAACCGGATGCATAGTCTTTCAAACCCTAATTTAATTTGCTGTTATCACAATGGTCATTCAGCCACTGTATTCGTGTGCGGGGGAACACGACTCTGCCGGTGTGCCTGTATGCGCTGCTGACGGACCAGCTCCTGCTCCAGCCTGCGACGGCCCAGGTATGGCTGAATTGCCAGCCCGGTCATGGCCGCAAAGGTCACCGCGTACGCGATCCAGACGAAAGCACCGTGCCCCCCCATGGCGAAAAACTCGGCGGCACTGGCGAACTGAAATTGCATTACCGGGCCTCTTGTCTCGTTCCGCTCAGGGGTTCACCCCGCAGTACCTGCTGCGCCCAATTGGTGCGCCATTCCCGCTGTAGCACCAGAGTGCGCGTGTGGGCCAGCAGAAACCAGACATAAAAGCAGTAAAAGCCAACAATCATCGTCAACAGCGGGTAAAACATACTGGGATCAATACTGTTTGCCTCGGTCAGCTTGATCGAGGCGGGCTGATGCAGCGTAAACCACCAATCTACTGACTTATAGATAATCGGGATATTCACCGTACCCACAAGCGCCAGCAAAGCGCAGACCTTGTCCGCCACCTGCTCGCGGGTAAAAGCCCGCGACAATGCAATTACCCCGATATAGAGGAACAGCAGAATCAGCATCGAAGTAATACGCGCATCCCACACCCAGTAGGCGCCCCAGGTAGGCTTGCCCCACACAGCACCGGTAAACAGAGCGGCGAAGGTCAGCACAGCACCGATGGGCGCGGCCGCTCGCATGACGATAAACGACAGTTTCATCTTCCAGATCAGGCCGATGGCGCCACCCACAGCCATGATGTAATAGCCGGCCAGGGCCAGGAAAGAGGCGGGTACATGAATGAAGATAATGCGATAACTATTGCCCTGCTTCATATCCGGCGGCGCAAAGCCCAGCCCCCAGACTGAACCCACCAGCAGCAGGACGATACTGGCCAGCGCCAGCCACGGCAGCCAGGTGCTGGTTTTCTGATAAAACCAGCGCGGCGAACCCAAGCGGTGAAACCATTGCCAGGCCAAGCAGAGCCTCCTTCAAGAATCCGTACTGACGCGGATAGCGCCGGCCGCAGCCAGTGGTGCCAGAGCCGCGGCCGCAGCCAGCAGCGCGGCCAAAATCGACAATTGCGCCGCGTAACTGTGACCGTCCAGAGCCGCCTGTACCGCGCCAGTGCCGAAGATTAACACGGGCACGTAAAGCGGCATAACAATCAGTGCCAGCAGCAGCCCGGAACGACGCAGAGCGACCGTCAGTGCCGCACCCACGGCACCGATCAGGCTGAGACTCGCGGTGCCCAGCAACAGGGACAGGAGCAGGCCGAGGTAACCACCGCCGGGCAGATTCAGCATCAACCCCAGCAGTGGCGACAACAGCGCCAGGGGCAGCCCCGAGACCAGCCAGTGCACCGACACCTTGGCCAACACGGCGAAGTAAAGCGGCTGCGGGGAAAGGGTCAGCTGCTCCAGAGAACCGTCCTCAAAGTCGCTCCGAAACAGTCCCTCCTGGGACAGGAGTGTGGCCAACAGCGCCATCACCCAGATGATGCCCGGCGCCAAGCGAGCCAGCAATTGCGGTTCCGGTCCCACCCCGATAGGAAACAGCGCCAGCACAGTGACAAAAAACAACAGCGGGTTGGCGATATCCCCCCGCTTACGCAGCGCCAGCAGCAACTCCGTGCGGGTGAGTGCAATAAAACCTGCAGCCCCGCGGTGCCCTATCTCGCTCGACCCAGGGCCGGCCGCCGCCATCAGGTCCACCCGCCCGGTGTCAGCCAAAGGCATAGGCGCCCTCCACAAAGTCTCCGGCGGGCGCGAAGTCTGCCAGGTCGACCGTCTGTATTCCGTCCAACGCCACCGGTTGGTGTGAAGTGAACAGAACTATGCCACCGCCGGCGAGATGCCGTGCCATCCGCGCCTCCAGGCTCGCCACCCCGTCCGCATCTAGGGCTGCAAGCGGCTCATCCAGAATCCACAACCGCGGCGGTTGCGGCAAATAGAGTCGCGCCAGTGCCACCCGGCGGTTCTGCCCTGCGGACAACCGCTGGCACAGGCTGTCCTCAAATCCCTGCAGGCCCAGCTGTTGCAGGGCCCGGTAAGCTGCAGCGGTATCAGCGCCATACCAGGACAGGTTCTCCAGCGGGGTCAAACCACGGCGGACCCCCTCTCGGTGACCGATATACAGCAGTGATTCCCGCAGAGCCGGCAGGCCGCCCGGCAGGGACCTGCCCCGCCAGCGAATTTCCCCCCGGTAGCCGCCGGCACTGCCGGTCAGGGTCCGCAGCA
The DNA here is from genome assembly GCF_040742695.1 of Microbulbifer discodermiae. Taxonomy (NCBI): domain Bacteria; kingdom Pseudomonadati; phylum Pseudomonadota; class Gammaproteobacteria; order Cellvibrionales; family Microbulbiferaceae; genus Microbulbifer; species Microbulbifer discodermiae. The sequence goes on from NZ_JBFLAB010000004.1 coordinate 140,918, forward strand.
GGGTCGTCTTACCGGTTCCGTTGGCTCCTTGAATCTGAAGCGCCGCACCCGCAACCAGCGCAAAATCAACACCCGCAAACAGGGTGCGGCCATCGCGCTCACAGGCGAGATTGCACACTTCCAGCAAGGTTTGGGGGATTAGAGCTTCAGACATAGGGCCCACAGTGCCACAGTTGATGAAAAACTGAGCGCATTATACTGGCCCTGGCGGTAATTGCATGGCCTTCAGCTGTTGCCAGGTTACTAGCAAATTGCTGAAAAGCCTCCCTGGTTTTTCTCAGCTCGGGATTGCGCTGTGGGTCGGCTACCCCTGCGCAACAAATCCAGTGGCTACATGCATGATTTGCGGCTTGAACACCCCTATTCGGGATAGCTGGCCCCGAGCAAGGCTTTTTTCAGCAGCCTGTTAGGCTCCGGAAACTGACCGCGGAACCGGCGGGGCAACTATAAAGGCGGGTTTTAGCGAATCGTGAATATCCGGTCAAAGTTGGACGCGGCGAGAATATTGGCAACGTGTGGTCTGGGATTGACCAGCTCGACTCTCTGCGCCTCCGCCCGGCTACCATCGCCATAGCAATGATCCCTCAATAGCAGCAACATACCCAGTGCAGCGCTATCCAAATACGATGTTTCAGAAAGATCGACCGAATAACATTTGGGAGAGGGGGAAAAATTCTGATAGGCGCGCTGAAAATCGGGGTGAAGGCTGAAGTCGAAGCTCCCGGCGACCCGGATTGTGAGCTCCATCCCACAATCCGACAGCTCTGTAAATACCTGAGCCGACCCATGCTCGCAAGTTGTCATAGCGAAAATCCATTTATCTCTATACCAGCCCAACCCGCCACTCTCCTGCCATGTAGCGGGCATCCGAACAGTATCTCCACGCAGATTAAGTAGCCGCGGGAAGTCTGTTTAGCCAAGTCGTAAAACCAGCCCCGAAGAAACCTCCACTAGCAGGTTGTTGAAAAAGGCATCCTGCCTGTTTCAAAACACGAAAAGCGAAAAATGTGATTTTCACTTTTCGCCCAAAATCAACGACTTAGGCGTCGTCGATTTTGCCGGAACATCCATATTCCGGTACCAGGCTGTCGAAATTCTGCGAATTTCAACAGCGTGGTAGGGACTTATCTACTGCCCCGCGTCACAGCGCATAAAGCCCGGCAATCGGCTGCCATCAGTTCCCGGCGCTGCCTATCCAACAGGCCGGTTTGCTGGATCGCCGACCTGAAACACTGACGTGCCAAGGCAGAGCCTCAGCGATGGCAATGACAGCGATTCCTCTACCCGCCACCACAGCCGGCAAATGTCATTCACCCGCCACGTAATGACAATCGACGCGCCGGTCCCCGTCATCCTCTCTTTATGCCTCTCTTTATGCGGTTCGGCAATTCCATTAAATCACCGGACTTTTAATAGACGGGGCAAACAGGCAGTGCCTCAAATATGATGAAAGAAAGGATCGCTCCAGCCGGTAAATCAGCGGATCGCTTAACCTCATGGCACACGGGAATTGCATTAATCCGGCAAGCTGCCCAATTGCCGGTCAAGCTCCCGCCGGCATCAAAACTCTAATTCATAAGTCATCAATTCGCGTCTGAGACGCATTTCCTCCAATTTATCCTCCACCAGTCGACGGGCGTCGCGAGGAGGTACTGAAGTAGCCTGCCGCAGTGCTTCAGTTGCAATTTGCGGGATGTCTACATGATCAAAATCAAAGTCTTTTCCGCTAACGTTGCCGCTCATACGAAACTCCAAAATCTTGATCCGCGAGTGTGGAACCACTCTTGTCATTTTTGTTGGACCATTGCAGATTAGCCAGCAGCGCCAGCCATGGTCAAGCATATTTTCGTCGCGGTAACCTTTTTTTTGGCTACCGGTATTGCCCGCTTTTCAGGTGTGAAAAATCCTCCTTTCCTCCGCCGATTAATGGTGTCAAAGTAATCGCATAAAGTGACAAATTTGTTAAAATTACGCTATCCAGCGGCTTAGGCGAAAAAAAGCTTCGGCAGGTACCAATTGGTAACCACAATTTCAGAGTGTTACCCATAGTGACATAGAATTCATCTAAGGTTAGAATAGGCCACTTGTTCGATACACCTTCAGTCGCCCCCATGGGATCAGAAGGCCCCCTCAGCGCCCCCGTCGGTTAACAGGATAAACCACGGACCTCCTAAGTCCGCACTGCAGGTTCGAGTCCTGCCGGGGGCGCCAACTCCAGCCGAGAGGCCCCTCTTCATCGCTCCCACGGAAGTGACGCCCGCCCCTCAATGCTGAGTCCCTTCCATGGAAGTCTCTCATTAATTCGGTGCAGTCTCAGGCTTTCATCAAGTTCGCCAGTCAGGCGCAGGAACGTTGGCTGCCTTTCAAACAGCTGCATCGCATCGACGCAAGGCTTCGCAGGGCGAGCCTGGTGGAGGCTAAAGCTGTCGCGCAATGCCTCAGCATTGCCATTCGAGGAAACCGGGGTGACCGATTGGATTGTCGGGCTCATAATAGGCCCTAACTAATGTCTTCTACCGGGGCGGAATCATGAAGAAATCCCTGATGCTTGCAGCCATCTTTCTGGTGTTAAGCGGCAGTGCATTTGCCGATCAAGGACCCATAGCACTGGCCATCCACGGTGGTGCCGGCACCATCGAGAGGGACAAAATGAGCCCTGAGCGTGAAAAAGCCTACCGGGATAAGCTGGGCGAGGCGCTCGACCGGGGTTACGCAGTGCTCGAGCAAGGTGGCAGCAGCCTGGATGCGGTGGTCACCGCAATCAATATTCTGGAGGATTCACCCCTGTTCAATGCCGGCAAGGGTGCAGTCTATACCTTCGACGCCGAACATGAACTGGACGCCTCTATTATGGACGGCAGTACACGAGCAGCAGGGGCGGTTGCAGGGGTCAAGCAAGTCCAAAATCCCATCAACCTGGCGCGCATGGTGATGGAGGATTCACCCTTCGTTATGCTGGCGGGGGAAGGCGCTGAGGCATTTGCCCGCTCCCGCGGGGTACCCATGGTTGACAATAAGTCATTCGACACCAACGAGCGTCTGCAGCAACTGCGCAAAGCCAAAGAAAAGCTGCGACGGGAACAGGAAGCCGACAAGGACTATCGCGCAGCCGTGCAACAATTGCCCCAGTCGTTCAAGACCGGCACCGTAGGCGCAGTAGCACTGGATAAGCGTGGCAATCTCGCCGCCGGCACCTCCACCGGCGGGATGACCGCCAAGTGCTACGGCCGTATCGGCGATTCACCAGTGATCGGTGCCGGCACCTTTGCCGACAACCGTTCCTGTGCCGTGTCCGCCACCGGCCATGGCGAGTATTTCATCCGCTTTAACGTCGCAGCGGATATCTGTGCCCGGGTAGAGTATCAGCAACAGTCCGTGGCCAGTGCCGCGAACCAGGTCATCAACCAGGTACTCACCGCAGCAGGCGGCACCGGCGGGGTTGTCGTTCTGGATCGCAAGGGCAACATGGCACTGACCTTCAACACCCCCGGCATGTACCGCGCCAGCCGCAGCAATACTCAACCGGTCGAAATCGCCATCTTTCGCGATCAGTAGAACATATTATTAACCCGGCAACTTATTTAGTAGCCGGGTTAATAACCTTATACTCTTGACCATTAATAGGGCCATCAAGTAATTTCCGCGAGACTTGTTGATGGCCCGGCCACCCTGGTGGCCCACCAGCAGATGGTAGAGAAACAGGCTAGCAACCTACCAGCTTGCCGTAACGCTCACAGCCAACAAAATACCCGAGCCGACAGCAAAAGGGGCATCATTGATCTGTTTCATAAAAAGCTGTCGCGGAAACAGAAGTGAAAGTACCATTGCTGTTATCGAGGACAACAGCCTCCAGTGTGATAGGCCTGTAAACCCGGATTCTCAAAATACAGACGTTTCTATCGGAAGAACATCTGTCATCCGACCACAATATGGTGAAATCAGAGGGCACATTCCTAATTCGGAAGTTAGCATTGGTTGTCAATCTGTCCGGTCGCGTTTCCAACCCCCAGCAGATGGGCGTTGCGTACTCATCGTACAATGCAGTATCAACAAAACACTCCATCAACGGACTCCCCGCACCAAGTACCTCCGCGCTATTGGAGTCGCGCACCTCCTGCGCATTACTGATCCCGCTGATTGAAAGAGATAACAGAAGCACTGCACATAACGATTGTTTAATTTTATTCATTTTACAAGTTCCTTATTCGCCTTGGTAGATTTAGTGGAAGTTGCAGCCAAAATAACTCAATGCCCCACCCCTGTTTATTTCACAAACACAATAAAAATAGTGGAGACACAAACTGAATATATACAACAGCAGAATTAGAAAAATTCTGAAATAGCCAGAAAAACTTTCCATTTATCCACAAAGCGCGATCACCGGGAACTTAAGCTCAAACAGTCCATATCTTAATACTCTTGCTTGTCGCTTAAATCTTTCTTCTGAGATGCTAAGCCGTCAATTCAATAGATGACCCCTCACCCACTGAGTTAGCGGTCTTGAAGGCCTGGACAATTACCCGAAATAGCTTGCTTTCCAAGGGTTTGCGCCGGTCTTCGTGCGGAAATGGAACATCCTTGCAACCTATTAACCCGGCAACTTATTCAGTCGCCGGCTTAATAACTGAGCGGGATTCAAAAGAAGAGCAATAGTACGACAAAGGATCCGCCAATCCCTCAGAGATAGTCGTTCACATCCCAGGCTTTGCGCTCGAGATCAGTGGCCAAAAGGGTTTTCAAAATGGCCGTATGACCACTACCGGCGATAGCGATAACTCGGGTGCCCGGCTGGGCAATCGCCTGAATATTGGCGTACATACGAAAATTACGGTGCCACCAACTGACAGAAGACGCAGCGCCGGCAAAACCATCACCTGCACCAATATCATTGGTCATTAGATAGAGATTCATATTCTCACGATCCTGGGACAGATCATTGTCCTGCCTCAGCATACGCTGAAGTGAAAAATTCTTATGTCGATAGGCCGAAATCTCGCTGAATTTCTGAATTTTTTCCTGAAAAAGTTTTCCCCGTTCTGGAGCTTTTTCACTCATATACTCCATCAACTCTGTTCCGTTCCAGTGTACATTCCGTTCGTCATAACAAATTACGCCCTCCAGACCTGCCTTGGAGGCAATACGAAAACCCAGCTGCTGATTTTCGTTGATGCCGAGTTTGTGCTCGCCATTGAGATAGGAACCAAATAACTGGTCAAACTGTTCCTGCTGCTCGGGATCACATTCAAGCATGACATGAGTGGGAGACTGCTTGGCGAGCCTTTCCGTCAGACTTTCAAGGTATTGTTGATTTTCGGCTGTCGAAACATCAATTACTTCCGACTTTACGACATCCTGCCCGGGGTTGGCAAAGTGGAATACCCCAAACAACATGACCTCGGCTGCGCGGCTCACTTTGGCATCATTCTTATCTTCTTCACCGCCCCAACTGGCGACACTGACAGACAGCATAAGGGTACCAATAAGAATTCTAGTTATGACTTCCATCGTTAAGTTCCTGCTTTTTATCGACTGGGAACGGCAACTGCCGATCCAGAGTAAGACGCATCAAAAGAATTTTTGGATGCAGTTGCTGTATATAATTTTTATTGAGTCTCACCACCTACTAAGAGAGCTTCCCTTGAAAGACACCTCTGGAGCCCTGACTCCATGAATCAGTACAATGACAAATAGAGTTTGGCACCTTCTGCCAAAAAGAAACACTAAAAATCGGTACCTTAGTACCAATCTGGATTTTAAAGTCTTCCAGAAAGATTGTAAACCCCACTTAATTGACCAAATTCACACTCTTTTCGCTGGAAATATCAGCCCTCGCATATACCCCCTTAAGAATCAACCACCAAATTGACTCCGACAGGGAATCCGATAATATTCACAATGACTCTATTCAGAGCTGCCGGACGTCTTTTGTAAACAAGCTTTTGGAAACCAAGAAGGCAGGAACAACCATATTCGAAGCCGCTATCAAAAACCAGAATTGCAGGGAAATCAGCATGAAAACACATATACTGTTTATTATAGGATGCATGTGCATATCTTTTCCGCTATTCGCCCAGATCAATGAAACACCGACAACAGGCGACAACACCAATAAACCAATCAATCAAACGATTGAACGGATCAATAACAAGCAGTGGATTCACGGCGCCAGTGATTGTATCGACTACCAAGGCCCCGCTATCGATCAATTCAAATTTGATACTGAGAGTTTTATATTACGTCAAAGTAAATGCACCCATTATGAAGCCCCATTCATATACGTTCTCTTTGGGAACAAAACAGTATTGGTATTGGATACAGGTGCAACAAGTGATCCGCAGGCTTTTCCGCTGTATCAGACCATAATGGATCTGGCTGAAAATTACCGCCTGGAAGAGAATTTAGAGCCTTTAAACATATTGGTCATGCACTCTCACGGCCACCGCGACCATATGGCAGCAGATAGCCAGTTTACAAATCAACCAAATGTAGAGCTGATTGAAGCCAATGGTCCAGCTATGAATAAATTCATTGGACCTGGAAATTGGCCGAATATAACCCGGGAAATTGACCTTGGCGGACGAATACTTACGATTATACCAAGCCCGGGGCATCAGGAACAAAGCATAGCAATCTATGATTCCAAAACCCAGTGGTTATTGACAGGGGATACCCTGTATCCCGGACGACTTTATGTGAGAAGCTGGAAAAAATACTTAGAAAGTATAAAGCGACTGGTGGAATTCAGCCAAAATCACAACATATCCGCTGTTCTGGGTGGACATATCGAAATGTCAAAAACTCCTGGAGAGATTTATCCCGTCGGTAGCACCTACCAGCCGAACGAAACAGGGCTGGCCTTATCCGTAGAACAACTGCGGTTATTGCATGAACTCCTGACGATGGAAAATGCCAAAAAAAGGGAAATCAATACGGAGCAATTTATTGTATCTCCATTAAGTAATTTTCAAAAAATCATAAGCTCCATTTTAAAAATGTTTATTTGATCTGACAGACAGACTTCGGATTGCTTCGATTCTTCAACTATGAGGGAATCGAATCAATCCGTTTGTTTATATTTATATCGGATGGTAATCCAGATGGACGAATCGACTGCTTTAGGACTTCTTTTCGTCACTTCTGCTGCACTTTACCAAAAAATATCCATTTTACTACTCACTATTAATACATGCAGACTGCTTTTTGGCCAGCCCCTTAAAATACTGAAACTTGTTTAATAAGGCGCCAGGTAATGCATTCAAGCGCCTTCTAGTGAGGCACCATACTTACTTGTAGTCGACAAAGCAATACGATACGGTTATATGGTTAACTCAATACACAAAAGTTCATGCTTAATCAAACTTTTGTGGGCAGGGTTAATAGTATTTCCGCGGTTCAAACCATAAATTACAAACTTAAAATAAATTCGCCATTTAATAAAAATAAATCAATAATTGGAGGCAGCAATGCGCTTTATATATGCTTTATTTTTAACACTACTCAGTAGCTTTGCCTTTGCTTTTCCTAGCTCAATCTTTTCACAACTCGACTTTGGCCTGTACTGGTTTAGTTATAACAATAATTACTGTAAAGCCTCTTCCGGCAGTTGTTCCAGCCATTATGATCCCACCAAACCCACTTTAATTTATGTACACGGCTGGCAACCTGGCACCACTGTAGACAACTACCGTGAGACTTTTTACGGTGGTGACTATGGTGGCCCTAATGTCGATACTGCCGTTAGCTGGCTAAATGAAGGATACAATGTAGGAATATTCTACTGGAACCAATTTGCTGATGAGTTAGAACTAAAATATGCAGAAGCTAAAATTTGGGTATCCAATGGCCCCAAGAATATGAGATATCTGCTATCGAGTGGAATTTATCAAAATTACTCAACATCGAGCTCAATGAGTGAGCTTATGTCGGATGAAATAGCCTCAGTAATGAGCTCTTTTAGTGGTTCAAGATTTGTGATAGCAGGCCATTCACTGGGAAGCCAGATGGCACTTACTGTGACAGAAGACTTAACCGATAGCGTTAATGCAAATTCAATTAATAGCAATTTATTACCAGACCGAGTTTCACTACTTGATCCATTTCATTCCAATGGCGCTAAATCATACCTAAATGATCGCTGGCCAGGCGAAGTAACAAGAGATATTGTTGATAAACTAAAAGCGAATAATATTGCTATCGATGCATACCGATCTTCTGCAGCAACAAGTACGATATTCATAGGGGGTGAAAACATAGGGCTCCTTAACAAAGTCGCGTTTGTTGAACTAAAACCATGGTACTTTTGGGCATGGCAGCAGACCGAAAAACACATCGCTGCTAAGTGGCATTACCTATGGAGCCATGCGTTTTCCCCAACCGATCTAAAAGATTCTGGTGAAGACGGCCTGTCAGCATCAACGAGCGATTCAAGAGTAAGGACATTAATGAATAAAGATTTCAGACTTGTCCAAGATCAAGGCGAGTACACCAGAACACCTGAGGATGACAGGCACTATAAAGCTAGTAGGCTTTAATTGCAGTAGTTCAGATTTGATTTAACGGTTACGGATCTTTTTAGAGGGTGTTCGGTCGATTCAAATCTGGACTACTAGTCGTCATCACGCAGCCATGGTAGAGCACTCCTCTGCCTCACACCAATACCTGTAAAGCCCTCTTCCAATACAATGCTCAGCAGCTCATAAGCAAGATCTGGGAATAGAGATAGAACACTGAACCGTTTCTTAGAGCCTTTACTTTAAATCCAAAAATAACAAACTATTCTCCTGATCAATATTAAAACGAAAGTTTTTCAAATAATTCATACCTAATAAACCTTGTGATTCTTCCACCCCCGGCAAACTCATGACTGCAAATTCAATATCATTTATGACTCTACCATCAATAGAAAATTGATCAAAACGATAGACAGGTACGACCACTTGCCCATTGGCTGTATTCATTACAGTTTTACTGAGAAATTCGGGTTGATAATTAGCATTTAACTGCTGAAAAAACTGGCTAGATATAACTGAAAGCGTTGCTCCAGTATCAATCAATAATTCTACCTTATGGCGGCCCCCAAGAACGCCGGAAGCAATGAAATGACCATTCACTTTTCTAAGAGCTATTCCCTCTTTAGCTTTCAATTTATTGAAAATCTTAGTTTTTAGCTGCTGCGCCACTTTACCCCATGCAAGATCACCAAGAAGGTAATCCAGCAATTCCAGCGAACGGGGGTAATCATTTAGCAGGTTGTTGAAAAAGGTATCCTGCCTGTTTCAAAACACGAAAAGCGAAAAATGTGATTTTCACTTTTCGCCCAAAATCAACGACTTAGGCGTCGTCGATTTTGCCGGAACATCCATATTTCGGTAGCAGGGCTATCTCAG